>JAYVGG010000385.1:0-15089 GCA_043772475.1 Burkholderiales bacterium | reverse complement strand
GTCTCCAACTGTACCAAAGCCTAAAACTATGACAACTAATCCCACCGCGATCATTGCTGAAGACGAACCCCACCTCGCCGAATTTTTACGCGCGCGCCTAGCCGCACTCTGGCCCGAGCTCACGATTGTCGGCATCGCCAAAAACGGCGCTGAAGCGATCAAGCTGATCGACGATGAATCGCCGCAGATTGCTTTCCTCGATATCCGCATGCCCGGCCTCACCGGCCTTGAAGTGGCGGCACGTTCAGATAAGCGCACCCATGTGGTATTCGTCACCGCTTATGACCAATACGCCGTCGATGCGTTTGATCATGAGGCCGCCGATTACCTCTTAAAACCCGTCACCGACGAGCGCCTGCAACGCGCCATCGAGCGCCTCAAAGCCAAGCTCGCCCATGCGGAAGCGCCCAGCGATGTGCAAGCACTACTCGTGAAGCTCGCCACTGCCTTACCCGCCGCCAAGAGCGCGCATTTGCGCTGGATTCGGGCATCGACAGGCGAGCTAACCCGCCAGATCGCGATTGACGACGTGCTCTATTTTCAAGCGCAGGACAAATACGTGAGCGTTTACACGGCCGAGGGCGAATCCCTCATCCGCACGCCTTTAAGTGAGCTCATCGCCCAGCTCGACCCAGATGCGTTCTGGCAAATTCACCGCTCTACCGTCGTCAACGTCGCGCGCATCGCGGGCACCACGCGCGACGTGATGGGGCGCACGCAGGTAAAGCTCAAGGGTGGCAAAGTTGAATTGCCGGTGAGCCGCGCCTACGCGCATCTTTTCAAAGGCATGTAGCGCGAAGCTGGGCGGCTTGCGTTGCGGCAAGTCTCGCAACACCCCCCCATGCTAGAATTTTTCGCATGGTACAAATCTACATCAATGGCGAAGCGCGCACCGTTGCCCCCGATACGCACGTCAGCGCACTCGTGGCCGACATGCAGCTTACCGGCAAACGCTACGCGATCGAGCGTAATGGCGAGATAATCCCCAAGAGCAAACACGCCGAAACCCGCGTGGAATCTGGGGATTCGTATGAAATCGTGGTCGCCGTTGGCGGCGGATAATTAGGAAAAATTTTGACAGACAAACTCATCATCGCCGGTAAATCCTACCGCTCGCGCTTACTCGTTGGCACCGGCAAATACCGCGATTTTGCCGAAACCCGCGCAGCCCTTGATGCCTCCGGCACCGAGATCGTCACGGTCGCGATACGCCGCGTCAATATCGGCCAAGACGCGAATCAACCCAACCTGCTCGATTCGGTGCCCCCAAACAAATTCACCATACTGCCCAACACGGCCGGCTGCTACAACGCCAAAGAAGCCGTCCGCACGCTGCGCTTAGCCCGCGAGCTGCTTGACGGCCATGCGTTGGTCAAACTCGAAGTGTTATCCGACGACGAAACCCTATTCCCCAATATGCCCGAAACCCTAATAGCGGCGCGGGAGTTGGTGGCTGATGGCTTCCATGTCATGGTCTATTGCAGTGACGACCCGATACAAGCCAAGATGCTCGAAGAAATCGGCTGTGTCGCGGTAATGCCGTTAGCGTCCCTCATCGGCTCCGGCATGGGCATCTTGAACCCGTGGAATCTCGACATCATCCTAAGCCGCGCCAAGGTGCCGGTATTGGTGGATGCGGGTATCGGCACGGCATCCGACGCGGCGATTGCCATGGAAATGGGCTGCGATGGTGTGCTCATGAATACCGCGATTGCCAAAGCGACTAACCCGGTGCTGATGGCGAGCGCCATGAAAAAAGCCGTAGAAGCGGGGCGTGAAGCGTATCTGGCCGGGCGGATGCCGAAGAAGATTTACAAGGCTCAAGCAAGCTCGCCGGTTGACGGCAAGATCGGCTCCTAGCGCGGCGTTTGAGCCAATTGCAGCAAATAAAAAACCGCCCAAACTGAGCGGTTTTTTAACTTAAAAACATGGTGCCGAAAAGAGGAGTCGAACCCCCGACCTTCGCATTACGAATGCGCTGCTCTACCAACTGAGCTATTTCGGCTTCGCAGAGTGCAGAACAAACGCGAGGGTCAAATTGTAGTCGTTTTGGCCTTTGATGGGAAGCCAAAACGTTGGCTGCAGACGATTTCAGCTAAAACATCATTCAAGCGCGCGCAGCGAAAGCTGTGAAAAATCGCACAAAACTGGCATGGCAAAGCAGACCAAAAAGTGACTGCGTGTTAAATTATTTGACCGGTCTCCCGTTGATACCGTCCACCGCGCCGTTCGTCATGTCCGGTTTATGTGTGTGCGGCAACGCCCTATGATTCATCCATCGAAAGCGAAAGGACACCATGAAACGCGCCTCCCCCAACCAAGCAGCAGGCTTCACCCTCATCGAAATCATGATCGTTGTTGCCATCATTGGTATTTTGGCCGCGATTGCTGTGCCGCAGTATCGCAAGTACGTCATGCGAGCCAACATTACCGAGGCAACCGGTGCGCTCAGCGATCTACGCACGCGCATGGAGCAAAATTACAACGATAGCAGAAGCTACGCCGTTGCAGGTGTCTGCGCCGTAGGGTCAGCGGCGACAAATGAACTGGCGCGGCTTAACGCACTTGCAAACACAAAATGGCAATACGCCTGTGCGCTACCGGGACCTAACGTGGGGCAGGCGTTTACCGTCACGGCCACCGGACAACTCACTATGGTCGGATTCGCCTTCACCATCAATCAGATTGATGCGCGCTCGACAACAGCGATGCCAGCCTTTTGGGGTTCGTCAGCTTTACCGCTGGCCTACTGGGCAACGTCGTCCGGTAACTAGCCATGTCATCGAGCAAACACAATTGCCTCTCGTCGCAGCAGAGGCACCAAACTGGCTTCTCGCTCGTCGAGATGATGATTGTTGTCGTCATCGTCGGCATTTTGTCAATCTCAGCGCTCACCTGGGGTGTCGAGTACACCGCCAACAATCGCGTGCGTAAAACGGGCGAATCCTTACAGGCGGTATTGACGCTGGCTCGCAATGAAGCGATCAAGAGTAATCGCGCTGCATCCGTCACGCTAGCCGGGCTAAATTGGACGATGGAAACCAACGACCCACTGAACACCACGCAGCGCGCCGGTTCATTTAGTGATACGCCGAACAGCCCAACGCCCAATATGCTCGTCACGCCGACGCCTAACGCCAACCTCATTACGTTTAATGGCCTCGGCGTTGCGACAAGCGGTGCGCAAATCTTTGCGATTAGCGATCCTAACGGCACGTGCCAACCCGCCGGAAAGGTTCGCTGCCTCCGGGTGCGCCTCTTGGCGGGTGGGCAGTCGAGCATGTGCGATCCCAGCCTTACGTTTCCAACAGACCCGAGGGGTTGCATGCCATGAAGAATATGAGAGCCCCCCAGCGTAATTCACAAACCGGCATTTTGTTGATCGAGGCCATGGTTGCGATACTCATTTTCACTATCGGTGTCATTGCGCTCATGGGCGTTCAGGCCGTCGCGGTTCGTGCGACCTCAGACGCCAAAATCCGCATGGATGCGGAACTTTTTGTCGACCAGCTGTTGTCAGAAATGGTCATCGATTCACGAGTGATTGTCGCCGCTGCACCGGCGGCGCCGCCGCCGACGCCGGTGGCGAACGCTTCTGGTGGCGGCGTTCTTCCTGGCTCATTTAACGTCGCGCGCTTAAGTGCACGCTACGCTTCCGCGCTCAACGGCGCGGGCTTTCAACGCTGGCGCGATAGGGTAGTCAATGTTGCTGGCGGGGGTCTTCCGGGCATTTTGACGGCGGCGGAACAACCGACAGTCATCATCACCGATGTGAGTGTAGCCGGTACCGACATGGCGCGCGTTGACGTGATTGTTTTTTGGCGGGCCCCGAAGGACCCCCCTGCTGCACCGGCGCGTCGTGTTGTCGTCTCCTCAATTTTAAGCTGATAAACATCATGCCTTCCTTTGACCCACTACGTCGTGTCTCCCGAGCCAATGTGCCTAGGGTATTACAGATCGGCGTTACGCTGATCGAGTTGCTAGTCGCCATGATTATTGCGCTACTTGGTATTATCGTCATCTTCACTGTTTTTCAAAACGCTGAGGGTTATAAGCGCACCACCATTGCCGGCGGAGACGCGCAGACGAACGGAGCGCTCTCAATATTCGCCATTGAGCGCTACGTTAGAACTGCCGGGTCGGCAATCACGACCACAAACGAGTCGCAGTTGTCGTCATCTTCCTCGCCACCGCGGGCAAATCTCTTGTTGGGGTGTCCGCTTTTTGGATTCCCCAATCCGACCGTTGTAACCGGGCCGGCAGGCGCGCCCACGACACCCGTCGCGCCAGTTCGAATAGTCGATGGTGGGCAGCTTGCGGGCGGCACCCCGGCAACCTCGGATGTCCTCGTCATCATGGCCGGTAATGCCGATCTAGCCACGAACCCCACGCCCGCCGCGCCGCTTCTCGTGGGGTCAACCGCCGTTACCAACGTCGTGAATACCTTCGGGTGGCGCGCGGCGTCGGGGACGCGGATGGGTGACATTGCCCTCTTTGTGCAGAGTGCTACCACTGCCGCTGCAACAATTAGCGCAATGCCATGTAGCGCCCGCAGGATTCAGGGTATGAGTACGGCCACCGGCACGGGCACCATGAATCTTGCAGGAGCAGCCGCTGTCTCCTACAACGCACCGTCAACCAATATTCACAACATTGGTCCCACGCCCTATTTTCTGTCGATTGGCGTGAATGCACAGCAGCAGTTGGTTCAAACCAATTTTTCGCCGCTACTCACTGGCGAGGGCGCGGCTGTCCAGACCGTGTTGGCCGACGGGATCATTAATCTTCAAGCGCAGTACGGGATCGATACGAACCAAGACGATGTCGTCGATGCATGGGTCGAACCCACAGGCGTGTGGCGTAATCCAACCGCCGTGAATGCGCCCGCAACGCCCTCTAACGCCGCCGCGCCAGGCCCACCGGCGATCAACCAGATTAAGGCCATCCGTTTGGCAATCCTGGCGCGGGCTGTGCAGTTTGAGCCGCCCAACCGTAGATTACCCACACCCGCCTGCGACATAACCCCAATCCCTGTTGGCGGCCAAGATTTTCTGTTACCCGCCGCCCCCGTTACGGCAGGCTCGTTGGCTCTGCCCCAAGGCGTCGATATTTTGCCCGCTATCATCGCCAGCGGCCCGAGTGCCGCGATCGATTCAAACTGGCAATGCTTCCGCTATCGCCGTTACGAAACTGTCATTCCTGTCCTCAATATGATTAGGAGTCCGCTGTGAGTCAGCTGCCTATTTTGCGCCAACGCCGTGTGGTGAGCCGCGGCCGATCAACGTCTCGTCAGCAACGGGGCGTGGTCATGATTGTTGCGCTGATTGTTCTCGTTGCGTTGACGATTGCCAGCATCGGCCTACTAAGATCAGTAGATACGTCATCCACCGTCGTCGGAAATTTGGGCATCAAGAAAGACTTGTATCGGAACTCCACTTTTGGATTCCAGCAGGCCACCGCCGTGCTTGGCGGCCTTCGCGATGCCACGACCAACGAACTGCCTCTTGGCGATAACTCCGCATCACAGTACTACGCTACAGCCAATGCGCTTGCCGCCGACGACCGAGGGCTGCCGCTAGTTCTCGTCAACGCAGCCATGCCAACAACGCCGGGCGTGGCGACAGGCGGGGTTTGGACAGGGAGTGAGCTCGCGATTCCAATTCCGACTAATAGTGGAACAGGGATCACAAGTAGTGGCGGTTACGTATTCAGATTTGTCGCCGAGCGTTTATGCCCCAGCGCGGGCATCCCAGACGAAACGACGAACCAATGCCGCATGGCGGCGGGCGCTGGGGCCCAGTCAGGTAGCGGGAGCTTCGTTCTGCCGTTGAAGCAAGTCGGTACCGTGTATGTGCGCGTGTCATTGCGCGTTGATGGCCCAAAAAATTCCACTTCATTTTTTCAGGCAATGCTGCTCTAGCGGCGTGCCCCCTTACTGTTTAATTCGCCAATTAGAGGCAATCATGTTTAGATCTAAACGCTACTTCATTTTTCCCGCGATCGTCCTGAGTAGTGTGATGTACGCGCACGCGGCGCCTGTCCTGCTAGGCGATGCACCTGCGCTCGATGTCGTCACCGTCAAGCCGAATATTATGTTTACGCTCGATACGTCGGGAAGCATGCAAGAGCTGGCCGTGCCCGACGCTATGACGAATAATGTTGGCCTCTTTTGTTTCAGAAATCACATCGCCAATCCACTCTACTTCAACCCGGGGGTGGTGGCCAACGGCGCGTTGTGGCCTTTCGCTGCGGCACCAATCTACGAGCCGCCTAGGCACTATAACGCGGCGACAAATACTGTCACTATTCTGCCGGACGTCGCCTACGTAGCGGCACCGTGGGATGGATTCAATACTGGCGCGACTTACCGAGATGATTTTGTTACCAATGGAACGTTGGCTAACCGTACGGCACCGCTGGATCTACGGACAAGATTTCGTCACGACTATGAATACAGCAGCACCTTTGGCCCAGGGCTTAACACCGAAGGTAGTGGGCACTACTATCGGTATCGGGCGACTAACGCCGTTGCGCCCACGCCAGGAGTCTGTCACGCCGACGCGGCCTACGAACGCGTGGATGTCAGCCTCGCGCCTGCGGATGTCCAACAAAATTTTGCCAATTGGTTTAGCTACTACCGTTCACGTATGCAGGCGATGAAAACGGCAGCAGGCATTGCATTTTCAAACCTGGATAACGGTTTTCGCGTTGGATTCCACAACATTCACAATACGGCAGGCTCATTTCTCAACGTGCTGGACTTTGATTCCGCGCATCGCCAGACGTGGTACGACCGGTTCTACGTATCGGTGCCCGCTAACGCCACACCGACCCGCGCCGCCACGGCTCGCATTGGCGAGTACTTCCGGTCCCCAGCTACATCGGGTCTAGCCGGCGCTATCGATCCAATTCAGTTCTCCTGCCAAGGCAATTTCCATATCGTCTCCACCGACGGCTACTGGAACGAAACGACGAACGTGGGCCCCGGCAATACGGACGATACGATTGTGAATAACGCCGCAACGCTCCCGTCGGCCATTCCGGGTTTCACGAAAGGTGCGGCTTGGCCTCCACTTTATCGCCAGAGCACCGCAGCGCTAGCCGGGACGGCGATTAACACAAACACCATGTCGGATATTGCTACGCACTACTGGGCGACCGATCTGCGAGGGTTGCCGAACAACGTTCCGCGGTCAGGCGGAAGCCTCACCGATTCGCAGGGTGATCCGGCTAATTGGCAGCATGTTGTGTTGTTTGGCGTTTCTATTGCCGCGCGCGGGACGCTGCCCTATGACAAGCCCCGCAAGCCGAGCAATGTCAAAATCAATGCGACACTAACGACGCATGAGGCGGTGTTAGCAAGTTTTACAACGGAAACCGAGAGAACACTCTATCGCATCGAACACGGTCTGAGCAATTGGCCGACCGTCGGGACGGCGCCGTCCAATGTACCTTGGCCCACCGGGGTCGCTCGCTGGCCGCATCCCACCAACAATACCCCCTCAGCGATCGACGACCTATGGCACGCTACGGTGAATGCTAGGGGTAATTTTTTCAACGTTAATTCCGCACAAGAGCTTGGAACGGCGTTGTACGAGGCTTTGAGCGATATTGCGAGCCGTAGTGCAACCGCGGCTGGCGCCGGTCTGGCCGACGCTAATCTTGGCGCGGCATCCGATAATGCTGCTTATGTTCCCGGCTACCTGTCTGGCAAGTGGACGGGTGAGTTGAGCGCGAAGTTACTAGACCCCGCGACGGGTAAGGTATTGACAACGACGAACGCATTGACAGGCCAGCAGGAAGAGGTGGTGAGGTGGCGGCACGCTGCAATCCTCGACGCTCAGGTTCAAGCTGGAGGTTCAGGGCTGGGATGGGATACCAACCGGAAAATCTTGACCGCATCTGCGGGTAGCGCTGTTCCGTTTCGCTTCGCGTCGCTTTCAACCGCGCAGAAAGGCGCATTGGGCGCGACGGCAACCGAGCAAGCAGCGGTGCTCCGGTATCTGCGTGGTGAACGTACCAACGAAGACCAAAACGCTGCCGGTAGCTTGAGATTTCGCCAACGGGATACGCTGTTGGGGGATATCGTCACGAGTGAGCCGCGCGCCGTCGCGGTACCGTTTGAAAAATATTCGGACAACTACAACCCGAAATACGCCGCATTTAAAACAACACATGCAACGCGCAAACCAATGGTTTATTTTGGCGCCAACGACGGGTTTATTCACGCAGTGAATGGCGAGACCGCGGCTGGCGCGCCTAATGCAGGCAAAGAGATGTTCGCGTATATGCCAAGTCAGTTGCTCCGCACAGATGCGAGCGGCATTGCAGCACTACGCTTTAAACCAATTGACCCGCTGCCAAATAGGTTTCAACATCGCTTTTACGTTGATGGCCTCGCGTTTCATCGCGACGTGGACTTTTCCCGCACAACCCAAAACCCGGCATCGCCAACCCCTGTTCCGCTCTCAGGCGTTGAGCCCGACTGGCGGACTGTGTACATAACGGGGTTGGGGAAGGGCGGTACTAGTTACGTTGCCCTTGATATCACCACAGCACCCACGGGCACGGAGACGGAAGCAGACTTCATTACCACCAAAAAACTGCTGTGGGAATTCACCGATCCAGATATGGGTTTTAGCTATGGCAAAGCAGCAATCGTAAAAACTGCTCGCTATGGTTGGGTGGCCCTGCTCCCGAGTGGTTACAACAACATTACTGGCCCCAATGCCGGAAAAGGCATTGTCTTCGTTGTTGACATCAAGACCGGGACGCTGCTGCACAAATTCATCACGCCCACCGGAAGTGCGTCCGATCCAATTGGTATGGCGCATTTAGATGCATTCGTTCCCGATATCACGGACTACTCGGCTAGCGATATCTACGCAGGCGATCTTTTTGGTAACTTGTGGCGGTTCGATATATCCTCGAATCTGCCCTACGCCGCATCCGGGGTCAAGTTTGCGGAGTTGCGTAATGCCGCCAACCAGATCCAACCCATTACCGCGAATCCGGTGCCTTATGTCGATCCGTTATCAGGCAAGCGCTACGTGGGTGTGGGCACTGGCAAGCTTTTGGCAGCGGCCGATTTGACCGACCTTACGCGCCACGCGCTTTATAACATTCATGACGGCGATGCATACACGCCAAAGTCGGTCGGCTTACCAATCACCCGGGCGGATCTTGATGCAGTCGTGCGGACGACAGACAAACCTAATCTTCCGGTCAGTAGCAAAGGCTGGTATCAGGATATGCGCCCAGACGGCGAGCGCATTGTCAAAGAAATATTGGCACAATTTGGCGTCATCATAGCCATATCCATTGCGCCAAGCACCGACCCTTGCAACCGTGGTGGTGTAGGCACCGCCTACGCGAGATCGGCGGCGACAGCAAACAATTTAATCACCGGCGGCACCCCTTGGGTGGGTGGCAGTGCTAGCGACGTTCCGATCGTCGGTGCGCGTGCCATTAGCACATCAAATGGCAAGCCCGTGGTTCAGATTGTCGGCGGTGACGGCAAGATTGACTCTATAAGCAGCCTTACATTTCCAGGGGGTTTCAAAGGTACGGTCGTGAACTATCGCGAATTTATTGACTAATCACTTCCAGCCGGAGGCCAGCAAAAGCTGGTCTCCGCGCATTGCGTTAGTTGTTGGGAGGCAAGCCCCCCAACCCCTTCGGCAACGGAAACACAATACTCTCCGTAATCCCATCGAGCTCACGCACGCTTGCCGCCCCTAGCGATTTTAATTTCGCAATCACATCGCGCACCAGCACGTCCGGCGCCGACGCACCCGAGGTGACACCGATGCGCTTCTTGCCAACAACCCACGCCTCCTGCAACTCATCCGCGCTATCGACCTGATACGTGTCACAGCCGAGTAATTGCGCGAGCTCCCGTAGCCGGTTCGTGTTCGAGCTCGTGCGTGAGCCGACCACGATCACCGCCTCCACCTGTGGCGCCATAAATTTCACCGCGTCCTGCCGGTTTTGTGTGGCGTAGCAGATGTCGTCTTGCTTCGGGCCCACGATATGCGGGAATTTTATTTTGAGTGCGTCGATTACCTTTTGGCAATCGTCAACAGACAACGTGGTCTGCGAAACGTAGGTGAGTTTGGCGCTTTCAATGTCGAGCTTCGCCACATCGTCCACCGTCTCGACCAAATACATGCCGGTGTCCGATTGCCCCAGCGTGCCTTCCACTTCCGGGTGGCCATCGTGGCCGATCATAACGATGTCGTAGCCTTCGGCGTGTTTCTTGGCGACTTCGACGTGCACTTTTTTGACGAGCGGGCAGGTGGCATCGAATACCGTAAAGCCGCGCTCATCGGCCTCGCGGCGAATCGCTTTCGATACCCCGTGCGCGCTGAAAATCAGTGTGGCACCCTTGGGCACGTCGGCTAAATCTTCAATAAAAATCGCACCCTTGGCACGTAAATCTTCCACCACATATTTGTTGTGAACAATTTCGTGGCGCACGTAAATGGGCGCGCCCTGCATCGCGAGCGCGCGCTCAACGATCTCGATGGCCCGATCCACCCCCGCGCAAAAACCGCGTGGGTTGGCTAGTAAAACTTCAGTGTCGGTCATGGTTAATCCTGTGAAAGTCTAGTATTGGCGCGGAGTTTGGGGCGGTCTCAGGGCTACACCTTGCGTACCGCATCCCCGTATTTCGCTACTATTTTATCCGTCGTGAGCAGCACAAGGCCTTCTACACGCGCCTGTGCCACCAGCATGCGATCAAACGGGTCGTGGTGTAAAAGCGGGAGCTCACCTACGGCGATGGTGTGCTCTGTTGAGACGGGAAGTTCGCGGTAGCCGTTCAGTAGCAACATGCGCCAGAGGCGGCGTGTGTCAACCTTGAAATCCGCACGCCCCAGCCCATTTTTGATCGAGATTTCCCAAAGATTTGCGGCGCTAAAAACGAGCTCGCTTTCAGGGGCAGCCAATAGCGTGCGCGCCTTGGCCGATAGCCTCGCAGGGTCAATCACGGCCCACAAAAGTAGGTGGGTGTCGAGCAAGAAATTCATTTTGCCTTACCCTTACCTTTACCCGCGCTCTTGCCCTCGCTCTTGCCTTTACCGCCGAAGAGGGCTGCGATCTCATCACTGCCCATCGAATCGAAATCATCGGGCACCGTAAATTCACCGGCCATAAAGCCGAAGCGCTGGGCGGTTGTTGTTTTGCCAAGGGCAACGACCTTCACCATCGGTTTTCCCGCCTTGGCAATGATGAACGATTCGCCCTGCGCCGCTTGCTCGACGAGACGCGAAAGCTGTGTTTTTGCTTCGTGGATATTGACGGTAAGCATGGCATTCTCCAAGTAAACTAATAGAGCTTAGTTTACTATGATTTTTCCGCACCCTTAGGCTTTCGTAACGTATCCAGTACCAGCATCACCGCCCCCGCACAAATAGCCGCATCCGCCACGTTAAACGCAGGCCAAGGCGGCAGCGAGGAATTGGGAATGTACCATTGCACAAAATCAATCACATAGCCGTGTACCACGCGGTCGTAGAGGTTGCCAAACGCGCCGCCGATCACGAGTGCGAACGCAATCAACAGCCAGCGGTTGCCCGCGTTGCCGCGCATCATCCAGATCAAGATGCCGGAAATGAGCGTCGTGGTGACGATAAAAAATCCGCGCTGCCAGCCGCCCGCGTCGGCAAGAAAGCTAAACGCCGCCCCGCTGTTGTGCGCGCGCACGAGGTTAAACCACGAGAACACCACCTTCGATTCGCCGAGTTGGAAATCAGCCGCTACCATGTGTTTGGTGATTTGGTCGAGCACGAAGACGGCCACGCTTAGCGCGAGCCATCGCCACCAGCTTGCATTGATGACTTCATTAGGCATAGACGCGTTTCTCCCCGTCACCAAATAAATTACTCACACACCGCCCACAAATAGTCGGGTGGTCCGCGTGTGAGCCCACATCGGCAACATAGTGCCAGCAGCGCTCGCATTTTGCGTGACCACTCGCGGCCACCTCAATCACGAGCTCGCCTGACGCAGGCACCAAGCGCGCCACGGACGTAATCAGCACAAAGCGTAAATCGTCCCCTACTGATTGCAGCGCCGCCAAATCCTCACCACTCGCATGAATCGTCACCTCCGCTTGCAAGGACGAGCCAATCTTGCCCGCTGCGCGTGCCTCTTCGAGTTTCTTCGCCACCTGCGTGCGTAGCGCACGTAAGCGCTCGTAGCGCGCCGTGAGCGCATCCGCATCGGTGATCGCGGGCAGCGCGGCAAAGGCGTGCAAAAACACACTGTCCTCCGCGTCTTTATTAACCACCGCCCAAATTTCTTCCGCCGTAAACGAGAGCACGGGCGCGATTAATTTCGTCAGCGTTTGCAGGATGTGATTGAGTGCGGTCTGTGCAGAGCGGCGTGCGGCAGATTTTGCCGCTGTCGTGTAGAGCCTATCCTTCAAAATATCGAGATAAAACCCGCCGAGATCTTCCGAGCAAAAATTTTGAATCGCCTGCATGGCCGGCTGAAACTCAAAGCGCGCGTAATGGGCGAGCGCGCGGGTCTGCAAATCCTGTGTGATCGCCAGAGCGTAGCGGTCCATTTCAAGCAGTGCCGCAACCGGCAGCGCCTCAGCGTGCGGTTCAAAATCGGCGGTGTTCGCTAATAAAAATCGCAGCGTATTGCGAATACGCCGATAGCTTTCCACCACACGTTTCAAAATCTCATCCGAGATCGAAAGCTCGCCCGAGTAATCGGTGAGCGCCACCCAGAGGCGCAGAATTTCCGCGCCTAGCGTCTCCGAAACCTTACGCGGCGCTACCCCATTCATGAGTGACTTCGACATCTTGCGGCCTTGGGCATCCACTACAAAGCCGTGCGTGAGTAGCGATTGATACGGCGCGCGGCCATTCAATGCGGACGACACCAAGAGTGAGGAATGAAACCATCCACGATGCTGATCCGAGCCTTCCAAATACATCTCGGCTTGCGCCGGTTTACCGTCGGTGTCAGGTCTTGCGAGCGATGGCGTGGTTGCCAAAACCGTATTAAACGTCGCCCCCGAATCGAGCCAAACATCAAGCGTGTCGTTGATCTTGGCGTAGTGGGCCGCATCGGCACCGAGCATTTCTTCTGCTGTGATGCGCTGCCAAACTTCGATCCCTTCAAGCGCGACACGTGCCGCTACCTTGTCCAACAACGCCAACGTTTGCGGATGCAATTCCCCCGTTTCCTTATGCAAAAAAAACGGAATCGGCGTGCCCCAATTGCGTTGCCGCGAGATACACCAGTCGGGGCGATTCACGATCATGCCGTGTAAGCGCGCCTTGCCCCAGGCTGGGTAAAACGTGGTCGCTTCAATCGCATCGAGTGCGGTTTGCCGCAACGTTTTTGTGCTCCCTTTGCCGACAATATCCATGCCGATAAACCACTGCGCGGTGGCGCGAAAAACGGTCGGTGTTTTATGCCGCCAGCAGTGCGGGTACGAATGCGTGAGCGAGGTCGTGTGCATGAGGCACCCCGCGTCCGCAATCGCCTTCACAATCTCAGGCTGCGCCTTCCACACATGCAGGCCCGCAAACAGCGGCAAGGTGGACGCATACACACCATTGCCCATCACCGGGTTCAGAATTTCATCGTTACTCATGCCGTAGCGCTTGCAGGTCGCGAAGTCATCTGCGCCATACGCGGGTGACGAATGCACGATGCCCGTACCCGTATCGAGCGTCACGTAGTCCGCCAAATAGACCGGCGAAACGCGGTCATAAAACGGATGCTTGAACGCGATTTTTTCAAGCAAAGCCCCTTTTGCCGTCGCGATAACGTTGCCTTCTAAGCCATACGTTTTCAAACAGTCCGCAACACGCGAAGCCGCCAAAACCAAGCAACCACGCGGGGTTTGGACGAGTGCGTAGTCAAATTCGGGATGCATGTTTAATGCTTGGTTAGCCGGAATCGTCCACGGTGTGGTCGTCCAAATCACGCAGTACACAGCACCATCAGGCAATGCGGCAAGCCCAAACGCGGCCGCTAATTTCGCGCGCTCACTTTCCACAATCGGAAACCCCACATCAATCGTGGTCGAGGTTTTATCTTCGTATTCCACTTCCGCTTCGGCGAGTGCTGATCCGCAATCAAAGCACCAATTCACCGGCTTTAAGCCGCGAAACACAAACCCTTTTTCGACGAGTTGCCCCAGCGTGCGAATCTCGGCCGCCTCGGTCGCAAAATTCATCGTCTTGTACGGGTTATCCCAGTCCCCCAGCACACCTAAGCGCACAAAATCTTCTTTTTGCAAATTGATTTGCGACTGTGCGTGCGCGCGCGCAAGCCCCATCAGCTTTTCAGTCGGCAGATTTTTGCCGTGCTCTTTCTCGATGAATTGCTCAATCGGCATCCCGTGGCAATCCCATCCCGGCACGTAAACCGCGTCAAACCCCGCCAGCTGCTTAGACTTTACGACCACATCCTTCAATACTTTATTCACCGCGTGGCCGATGTGAATCGCCGCATTCGCATACGGTGGGCCATCGTGCAAAATATATTTTGGGCGGCCGGCAGAAGCCTGGCGAATTTTTTCGTAGAGTTTGCGTTGCTGCCAATCGGCTACCCAGTTAGGCTCGCGTTTAGCGAGATCACCGCGCATCGGGAACGGCGTATCGGGGAGATTCAGCGTGGCTTTGTAGTCCATGATTACTTTCGCGACAAGATGGTTTTGGCTTTCAAACAGTCGTCGTGCATTTGCACGATGAGCGGATCGAGGCCGTCAAATTTTTGTTCGTCGCGGATTTTTTCGATAAAGGTGACGGCGAGTTTTTGGCCGTAAAGATCACCCGAAAAGTCGAAGAGGAAGACTTCCAAATGCTGGCAGTTTTCGGTGGATACCACAGGATTGGTACCCAGATTAGCGACGCCTTGCAGGATGCCGCCACGACCTAAACCAGTTAACTCGGCCACTCCCTCGAGCCCGCGAGTTACAAGCCTGCATTCTACCGCATAGACCCCGGCGAGGGCGGGCTTGCGCTGGCGCGCTGCTGGGCCTAGCGATACATTGGCCGTGGGAAATCCCAGCGTGCGGCCAAGCTTTTTGCCATGCGTGACGCGGCCAACAATTTGATACG
>JAYVGG010000384.1:0-8629 GCA_043772475.1 Burkholderiales bacterium | reverse complement strand
AATAGTCGGCGTGCGGGTGATTGATCGTACCGATTTGATCCTCGATATTTTCGCCCAGCGTGCGCGCTCGGCCGAAGGCAAGCTGCAAGTTGAGCTTGCCCAGATGCAGCACCTGTTAACCCGCCTCGTGCGCGGGTGGACCCACCTTGAGCGCCAGCGTGGCGGCATCGGTGTGCGCGGGGGGCCTGGCGAATCGCAGCTTGAGATTGATCGCCGATTGGTGGGCGACAAGATCAAAAAATTGAAGGATAGATTGAAGAAACTCGAGCGCCAGCGCGGCGTTCAGCGCGGTAGCCGCAAACGCGCCGGGGCCTTTTCGGTTTCGCTCGTGGGCTATACCAACGCCGGAAAATCGACTCTCTTTAATCGGCTCACGCATTCCTCAAACTACGTCGCCGATCAGCTTTTTGCGACGCTTGACACCACCACGCGAAAGCTTTTTATAGCACCTTCCACCAATGTGGCGATTTCGGATACGGTCGGTTTTATTCGTGATCTACCGCATGGCTTGGTAGCCGCATTTCGCGCGACGCTCACCGAGGCGATGGAGGCCGATTTACTGCTGCATGTCGTGGATGCGGCCAACCCAATGCGCGAGCAGCAGATCGAGGATGTCAACACGGTACTTGAGGAAATTGGGGCAGAAGGCATCGTGCAACTCGTCGTGCAAAATAAAATTGACCGAATCGAAGGCGGCGCACCGGCAGCGATTTTGCGTGATGGCGATGGTAAAATTTGTGAAGTACGCTTGAGTGCGTTAAGCGGTGCGGGTTTGGAGCATCTACGCACCGCGATTCAAGAAATGGCAGCAATGAAACCAAATTGGCAAGCGCCTGCCCAAGATATTGAGGCCGAATTTATTGAAGCCCCAAACGAAGCACAAGACGAAGCACAAGACGCAGACCGCGTCGCTGTTTAACCCCGGAGCCACCAGACTATGCCGTCGATTGGTCGTACTTTTCTCCTCACCCCGCTGGTTTACGCGGCGTATCCGTTTTATTGGCTCAAGTATCGCTTTGCGCGTGTCGACGCACCGACCGAAATGTCGATGAACGACCCACAATGGGGCGGAAAAAAGAAGGATGAGCCGCCCGATTTGGGCGAAATCTTTGAGAAGATAAACAAAAAAATTGCGGGTATTTTTGGCGGCAAGCAAAGCCCCGCCGGCGGCGGCAACGCGGGCGGCCCAAGTAACACGGCACTCGGCGGTGGCCTCGCGATTGCGGCAGCACTCGTTGTCGCCGTCTGGCTCGCGACTGGGTTTTACATTGTGCAAGAGGGCACGAAGGGCGTTGAATTACGCCTGGGTAAATTTTCCCAAGTAACCGAATCGGGGGCGCGTTGGCACATCCCGTACCCATTTGAGAAAGTGGAAATTGTCGATGTCTCTAACGTGAAGTCGGTAGAAATTGGCCATCGCAATAACCAAAAAAATAAGGTGAAAGAGGAGGCCTTGATGCTGACCGAAGATCAGAACATTGTTGATCTGCATTTCGCGGTGCAATACACCTTGGATAACCCGGAGTTTGTGCTTTTTAATAACGCGCTAGATCATAAAAAATCTGAAGAGTTTGTCCGCCAAATCGCCGAAACCGCGATGCGCGAAATTGTCGGCAAGAGCAAGCTCGACTTCGTACTCTACGAAGGCCGTGCTGATATCGGCGCGCGCGCCAAAGTGTTGATGCAAGAAATTTTGAACCGCTACAACACCGGTATTCGTGTCTCTACGGTGAATATGCAAAACGCGCAGCCGCCCGAGCAAGTGCAAAATAGTTTTGACGATGCCGTGCGCGCAAAGCAAGACCGAGATCGCCTCAAGAACGAAGGTGAGGCCTATGCGAACGATATTTTGCCTAAAGCGCGCGGTGCCGCAGCCCGCCTTGCCGAAGAGGCGCAAGGCCACAAGCAAAGCGTGATTGCCAACGCGCAGGGCGATGCTTCACGCTTCAGCCAGGTGCTGGCCGAGTACGAGAAAGCGCCCGCAGTCACACGTGAGCGCATGTATCTCGATACGATTCAGCAGGTCATGCAAAAAACCAGCAAGGTCGTCGTCGACCAGAAGGGCGGGCAAAACTTGCTCTACTTGCCGCTCGATAAAATTATGCAAATGCAACCATTGGCCAACGAAGTGGCACCGACTCGGCCGGTAGAAACCATTCCGGCCATCACCACTGAAGCCCCCCGTGCCCGCGATCCGCGCGCGCGTGAAAGTCGATAAGGCTAAGACCATGCAAAAAAATCTAAGCACTATCCTTGTTGTTCTCGCCGTTATCTTGGTGATCCTCTCGATGTCGGCCTATACGGTCGATCAACGCCAAGCGGCGATCCGCTTTCGCTTAGGCGAGATTGTCGCAACGCACACCGACCCCGGGCTTTATTTTCGCGTACCGCTGATCGAAAACATTAAGTTCTACGACACGCGCATTCAAACGCTTGATGGTAAGGATGCCGAGCGGATTCAGACCAAGGAAAAAAACAACGTGCTCGTTGATTCCTTTGTTAAGTACCGCATCAAAGACGTGAAAAATTTCTATAAATCGACCGGCGGTAGTTTATCGACGGCAGAAATTCGGTTATCCCAAGGTATTAACGACGATCTACGCGCTGAGTTCGGCCAGCGCACGTTGAACGAGGTGATCTCGGGCGAGCGCGAAAAAATCATGACATCCCTACGCGTAAAGGCCAATAACGATGCGACCACCATCGGTTTGGAGGTGATTGACGTGCGCTTAAAACGCGTTGATCTAGTGCCTGAGATTAGTGCGGACGTTTACAAGCGCATGGAGTCTGAGCGTAAGCGGGTGGCCAATGAGCTGCGCTCGACGGGCTCGGGTGCGGCGGAGAAAATTCGTGCCGAAGCCGACCGTGAACGCGAAATTATTATGGCCGAAGCCACCCGCGAAGCGCAAAAGGTAAAGGGCGATGGCGACGCGCAAGCGGCCAAGATTTATGCCGCCGCTTACTCTAAAAATGCGGAGTTCTACGCCTTTTACCGCAGCATGGATGCCTACAAGAGCAGCTTTCGTAACAAGGGCGATGTGATGGTGCTCGACCCATCGAGTGATTTTTTCAAATACTTGAAAAGCCCCGGCAAGGGCAAGTAGCGAACCCGTTCGCGCCCAAAGTAGTTCGGCGCGAATGATTTACTTGCGTATAATTCGTCAACGGCGCGTCCCAAATTGGGTCGCGCCGTTTTTACGTTCTGGGGTGGGCTGTGACAGAGGCAATATGGGCAGGAATGGCGCTGGTATTGGTGTTTGAGGGCATTTTGCCCTTCGTCGCCCCACGCGCTTGGCGCGAGACGTTTCGTCGTGCGATTGATTTAAGTGACGGTCAGCTTCGCGCCATCGGCTTGGTGTCGATGTTGGCCGGTTTAGTGACCTTGTATTTTGTGAGATAGGCATTGAGATAACCATGCGAACCTGGGCTTTACCCGAACACATCGAAGATATTCTCCCGCAGGATGCCGCGCGTATGGAAACCATGCGCCGCGCCGCCCTTGATCTCTTCGCCAGCCACGGCTACGCGCTGGTGGTGCCGCCGCTACTCGAATATGTCGATTCGCTTTTAAGTGGCAGCGGGCACGATATGGATCTGGCTACCTTCAAGCTCGTCGATCAGCTTTCTGGCCGCACCATGGGCATACGGGCCGACACCACGCCGCAGGTCGCGCGCATCGACGCGCACGTGCTGAACCGCCAAGGGGTCGCCAGGCTCTGCTACGCGGGCAGCGTGCTGCATACGCTGCCGCTGGGCCTCGGTAAGAGCCGCCAGCCGTTTCAGGTCGGGGCAGAGCTCTATGGCCACGCGGGGCTAGATGCCGATGTGGAGATTCAGCAGTTGGTGCTCGACGCGCTCAGCGTGATGGGTGTGAAGGCGATTCAGCTCGATATTGGTCACCCGGCTATTTTTAGGGCGCTCATTGCCGATGCCAAGCTAGATAGTGTGCAATCAGAGGAAATTTTTGCCGCTACCGTCGCCAAAGATGGTCCCGCCCTGCACGCGCTCACGGCCACGCTTGGCGCGACCGAGGCCGAGGCCGCGTTTCTCGCACTTCCCACCTTGTGTGGTGGTGCCGAAGTGCTGGCACGTGCCCGCGCTGCGTTGCCCGCTACCCCCGTGATCGAGGCTGCCTTAGCGCAACTGGCCACCATCCATGCCCATTTTTCGGCGCAGGGTATCCCGGTGAGTATTGATCTTGGCGATCTCGGTGGCTTTAACTACGAGAGCGG
This sequence comes from Burkholderiales bacterium, assembly GCA_043772475.1. Classification (GTDB taxonomy): domain Bacteria; phylum Pseudomonadota; class Gammaproteobacteria; order Burkholderiales; family Usitatibacteraceae; genus UKL13-2. The sequence goes on along the minus strand of JAYVGG010000384.1, from coordinate 4,397 downwards.
TATTGTCTTTAGCGTGTTTGCAGATGGTGCCTCGGATGCCGTCGCGCGTGGTGGCCGCTACGACGAAGTGGGCAAGGCGTTTGGCCGCGCGCGCCCGGCCACGGGCTTTAGTATGGATTTGAAGGCATTGCTGCCACTGGTGGCGGACACCGCGCCGCGTAAGGGCATTCTCGGCCCCGCCGAGGTGAGCGCGGCGGCAGTCGCCGAGATGCAACGTTTGCGCCAATTTGGCGAAACCGTTGTCGCCCGCTTGCCCGGCCACGATAACCATCACCACGAACTTAACTGCGACCGTGAGCTTGTTATGCGCGACGGTCGCTTTTCTGTCATCCCTCTCAAGTAACACAACCCCAAGGAAATTTCATGAAACAAAACGTCGTCGTAATCGGCACCCAATGGGGCGATGAGGGCAAGGGCAAGATCGTCGATTGGCTCACCGATAAAGTGGCAGGGGTGGTGCGCTTCCAGGGCGGGCATAACGCTGGCCACACACTGGTGGTGAATGGCAAAAAAACTATTTTGCGTTTGATTCCATCCGGCATCTTGCACCCGCATGTGATCTGCTTTATCGGTAACGGCGTGGTGCTGTCGCCCGCCGCCTTACTGCAAGAAATTGATGAACTTGCACCCGCGAATCTCGATGTAATTCGCCGTATGCGGATCTCGCAAGCCTGCCCCTTGATCTTGCCCTACCACGTGGCGGTAGACCAAGCGCGCGAGCTGAAAAAAGGTGAGGCCAAGCTCGGCACCACCGGGCGCGGCATTGGCCCAGCCTACGAAGACAAAGTCGCGCGCCGCGCGATTCGCTTAAACGATCTCTTGTTCCCAGATCGGTTTCGCGAAAAATTGGTCGACGTGCTCGATTATCACAACTTTGTTTTGACGCAGTATTTGAAGGCGGCACCGGTTAGTTTTGAGTCCGTTTTTGAGCCTACGCTCGCAATGGCCGAGCGCTTAAAGCCCATGATTGCGGATGTTTCTGGCGAATTGCATCGCATGATGGGGGAGGGCAAACATCTCTTGTTTGAAGGCGCACAGGCCGCTTTGCTCGATGTCGATCATGGCACCTACCCGTTCGTGACATCGTCAAATTGTTTAGCGGGCCAAGCGGCGGCTGGTGCGGGTGTCGGCCCCAACGCGCTCAATTACGTGCTCGGCATTACCAAAGCCTATGCGACGCGTGTTGGCTCCGGCCCGTTCCCGACCGAGTTATTTGACAGCGTCGGCGAGGGTTTACGCAAACGCGGTAACGAATTTGGCTCCGTCACCGGCCGCCCACGTCGCTGCGGCTGGTTTGATGCGGCTGCTCTTAAGCGCGCGGCGCAGATTAATGGACTCTCCGGGCTTTGCATCACCAAGCTCGATGTGCTCGATAGTATCGACACGCTACGAATTTGCACCGGCTACAAAATCAACGGGCAAGTGACCGACATCCTCCCCTACGGCGCTGAAAATATCGCCCTGTGCGAGCCGATTTATGAAGAGCACCCAGGCTGGCAAGAAAGCACCTTTGGCGTGAAAGACTGGGCTAAATTACCCAAGGCCGCACAGCTGTATCTGCGGCGTATCGAGACGCTCGTCGGCGCGCCGATTGCGCTGGTGTCGACGGGGCCTGATCGGGAAGAGACGATTTTGATGACGAAGGTTTTTGAGTAAAATAGTGGCACGCATTGTTGCGGAACGCCCGAATGCGCTCGCAAAACAGTATCGAGGAGAATCTCATGAGCCAGCTTGATCGTATTACCCAGCATCCTGATGTGATGGGTGGGCGGGCGTGTATTCGCGGGATGCGCGTGACGGTCGGTATGCTGGTTGGGCAGATTGGGGCGGGACAAACATTTGAACAAATTCTCCGCGACTTCCCCTATATCGAGCGGGAAGACATCATGCAGGCACTCCGGTACGCCGCATGGCGTGCGGACGAGCGCGAGGTCACACTGGTCGGCGCGTGAAATTTCTCATTGACATGAATCTGTCGCCGCGATGGGCTCAGGCCTTGGCTGCGGGCGGATTTGAGGCGGCGCATTGGTCTACGAAGGGCGCGTTTAACGCCACCGATGCAACCATCATGCAATTTGCTGCTCAACATGGCTATGTGGTACTCACCCATGATCTGGACTTTGGTGCCATTCTCGCGGCAACCCAAGGTGAAAAACCAAGTGTTGTACAAATTCGCGCAGAGAGTGTTGATCCTGATTTGATTGCGAGCCGGGTTAATTTAGCGCTGACTCAAGTGCAAGTCGATCTGGAGGAAGGGGCGCTGCTTACGATCGACGAAAAGCGAACGCGCCTTCGTATCCTGCCATTGAAATTACGCTGATCCATTTTTTGCAATAGGCGGACTCGGTCACCTTCGGCCGCATTAGCCAACTGCGCGCCGCCCACTGCATTAAGCGGCTTTCTCGTCCTCACGCGGTGCCGCAGGGCACTGCTTTTCGGGCACCCAATAAAAACGGCCAGCTTGCGCTGACCGTTTTTATTTGGTGCCCGAAAGAGGACTCGAACCTCCACACCGTTGCCGGCGCTAGGACCTGAACCTAGTGCGTCTACCAATTCCGCCATCCGGGCTAGATGTGCGTCCGCTTATGGGTCTGAGATAGCAGACACGCGAGGTTTACTCTCGCGTAAAATGAGGGCGCATACTAGCTTAAAAGGTTACCCTTGTCCACATCGAAGAAGAGCAATATCAAAACTAAATCCCCCCCGCAATCTAAGCCCGCGCGCGCGGTTGATCCGCATTTTGAGCGCGAAGCCGCCAAATACGAGAACCCGATTCCCAGCCGGGAGATGATTCTCGAAACCCTGACCACGCATGGTATTCCAGCCGATATGGCGACCCTAGCGGCCAAGCTTCATATCGGCGAAACCGAAGAAGAGGGATTCATCCGCCGCCTAAACGCGATGGAACGCGAAGGGCAGGTGATGCGAAATCGTAAAGGCGATTTTTGCCTCGTCGATAAGCTTAATCTCATCGCCGGCCGCGTACAGGGGCACCCCGATGGCTTTGGGTTCTTGATTCCCGACGACGGCTCGGACGATCTATTCCTAGGCCCCAAGCAAATGAACAAGGTGCTCGATAAAGATCGCGCCGTGGTGCGTGAGATTGGCGTGGACCGCAAGGGCAGGCGTGAGGCAACGATTGTGGAAGTGCTCGAACGTGGCAATAGCCGCGTGGTGGGGCGGGTGTTTTCGGAGCATGGCGTGTACTTCGTGGTCGCTGAAAATAAACGTATCAGCCAAGATATTTTGATCGAGCCCGGCCACCTTGGTGGCGCGGTGGAAGGCCAAGTGGTGTCGGTCGAGTTAGTCGCGCAGCCTGCGAAGAATTCCGAACCCGTCGCCCGTGTAACCGAGGTGCTCGGTAACTACGCCGACCCCGGCATGGAAATCGAAATCGCGCTCCGTAAGCACGATCTGCCCTACGAGTGGCCCGATGACGTGCTGGCGATGGAAAAGAAGCTGCCGAAAAAAGTGGTGGCGAAAGATATTGTGGGTCGCGAAGATTTACGCAAGCTTCCGTTCGTCACCATTGACGGCGAAACAGCGAAAGATTTTGACGATGCTGTTTACTGCGAGCGTACCGGCAAGGGCTTTCGTTTGCTGGTCGCAATTGCGGACGTCTCCCACTATGTGCGGCCGGGCGACGCGCTGGATCGTGAAGCGCGCACGCGTGGCAATTCGGTTTACTTCCCGCGCCGCGTCATCCCGATGCTACCCGAAGCGCTCTCGAACGAAATGTGTTCGCTGAACCCGCACGTGGATCGCTTAGCCCTCGTGTGCGAGATGGCGATTTCGGCTAACGGCGAAATTAAGCGCTATGAATTCATGAATGCGGTCTTTCATTCCGCCGCACGTCTCACCTACACGCGCGTCGCCAAAGCGCTTTACCTGAACGAGCCCGATCACGATATTGAGAGCGCCCTAATCGGCCCACTTACCGCGCTGGACGCGGTGTTTCAGGCATTGCTCACGGCGCGCAAGAAGCGTGGCGCGATTGATTTTGAGACCACCGAAACGCAAATGATTTTTGATGAAGGCGGCAAGATTGAACGCATCGAGCCCACTAAGCGTAACGACGCGCATCGGCTGATTGAAGAATGCATGTTGGCCGCCAACGTGTGTGCGGCAGGCTATTTGGCCGAGCATGAACACGCCACGCTTTACCGGATTCACGAAGGCCCGGCGGAAGAAAAGCTCACGTCGTTACGCTCGATGTTGAAAGATTTTGGCTTAACGCTCGGTGGCGGCAAGAAGCCAGCCCCCGCCGATTACGCTGACACCATCGTAAAAATCCGCGCGCGCCCCGATGCGCCACTCTTGCAAACCGTGATGCTGCGCTCCATGAAACAAGCCGTGTATTCACCAGACAACGTCGGCCATTTCGGCTTGGCCTACGA
>JAYVGG010000383.1:0-11703 GCA_043772475.1 Burkholderiales bacterium | reverse complement strand
ACCCACGTATCGCGCTTTTGGTTTTGCACCGAGAGGCGCATCGCGCTCGTTTCACTCATCGGCATGTTGAGCGCGCCTTCGACGTTGCTGGTGTTGTAGCGGCCGTTTGAGAGGCTCACGTAGCCTTCTTGCGTGCGGCCGGGCTTTACGGATTCAAATTTCAACACGCCCGCTGGCGAATTGCGGCCAAACAGCGTGCCCTGCGGGCCGCGCAAGACTTCGACCTGCTCAATATCAAAAAGCGGGAAGCCTTTTAAGATCGGGTTTTCCTGCACCACATCATCAAACACGAGCGAGACCGGCTGCGAGGCGTTCAGATCAAAATCGCCATTGCCGAGGCCGCGAATATAAAAACGCGGAAACGCGCGGCCAAATGAAGACTCGATATTCAAGCTCGGCACGCGGCCTGCCAACATGCGAATGTCTTGCCCGCCCGAGTTAATCACATCGAGCGTTTCGCCTTTAATGGCCGACACCGAGCTCGGTACATCTTTGATATTTTCTGAGCGGCGTTCGGCGGTCACGGTGACTGTTTCGAGCTTGCCGACCTCGGCTTTTTCAGCGGGCTTCGCGTCTTGCGCGTGCGCGCTCGTCGCGACCAAAAGGCTTAACATGACTGAATACGGGAGGAGGGCAAAACGCGGTGTGGTTGGGCGGGCATGACGCATGATGGGTTCCTTTTTTGGGTGAAAAAATATGCAAGTTGATTTTACGTGAGCGCCTGTGGGTGTGGTGTTTCGAGACACGGAGGCGTGCCCCCCTGCGCGCATTTTTGCGTCCGTGGCACAATACTGGTGCGCTTTATTCGCGCTTTATTCGCACTTTAGAGAAAATTTTATGCAACCAAAACAAATGCTTATTTCGTACTTCACATGTTTCACGCAAACGATTGGCGCAATCGCGGCGGCGTTGTTGTTTTTTTGCTCCAGCGTCACGCACGCGCAAACTTCACTGCCCCCCAAATCGGGCTACGCCGATTTACTCAAAACGACGGCAGCAAGCGATTGGCGCGCGCTAGATGAAGCCAATACGCTCTACCTAGAATTGCCCAAAGGCCGCGTGGTTATTGAGCTTTCAGAAGGTTTCGCCCCCAAACATGCCGCCAATATCAAGGCGCTGGTGCGCGAAAAATACTTCGATGGTCTCGCTATTATTCGTGTGCAAGAAAATTATGTTGTGCAGTGGGGCGACCCAACCGATAAAAAACAGATCAAGACGGCTGCCACAAAACTTGACCCTGAATTTAGCGCACCCATTTCGGAAAAAACCGCCTTCGCGAGGCTCCCTGATCTGGACGGCTACGCCAAAGAAGTCGGCTTCGCACAGGGCTTTCATGCGGGGCGTGATCCGGTTGCCAAAACGACTTGGCTCGCGCACTGCTACGCGAGCGTCGGCGTGGGGCGTGGTACCGAGATTGATAGCGGCAGTGGTAGCCAGCTCTACGTGGTCATCGGCCACGCGCCGCGTCACCTAGATCGCAATATCGCGCTCATCGGCCGCGTGGTGCAGGGCATGTCGCTCCTCACGGTGCTGCCGCGCGGCACGGGCGCGCTGGGGTTTTATGAAAAAGAAACTGAGCGCACGCCGATTAAATCAGTCCGAATCGCGGCCGATCTGCCAGTGGCCGAGCGCACAAAATTAGAAATTATTCGCACCGATACGCCGATGTTTTCGGCCTTAGTCGAGGCACTCCGCAATCGCGGCGGCGATTGGTTCAAGGTGCCCGCTGGGCATGTGGAGCTGTGCAACGTGCCGATTGCCGTGCGCGAGGTGAAGTGAGGTGAAAAAACCGCCAAACAACACTGCCCCTAAAGCGCCTTCGCTTTTTTCAAGAGCGTCGCCAGCGCATCCGCAATGACGCCGTAGCCTTGCGCGTTTGGGTGAACCAAATCAGCTTTTAGGCTGTTGTCGCCGATCACCGTTTTGAGTACGTTTAATTCCACCGGCACGTCGAATTCTTTCGCAATTGCCGCGTAAAAGTCAGGCGGGCTGAGTGAAAAGCCGGGCTTCGGGGTCGCGATTAGCATGACGGCGATGCCGCGATCACGCGCGAGCTTCACCATGGCGCGCACGTTGGAAGCGGCTTGTTTTTCATCACGCCGCTGCAAAAAATCATTACCGCCGTGACAGAGAATCAGGAGCGCAGGGCTGTGCTCATCAAGCGCTGCGGGTAGGCGTGCCAAGCCCGCCGCCGAGACTTCACCGGGTACGCCAGCGGCTACCACGTTGCGCGAAATTTTGCGGGCGAGCTGTGCGGGGTAGGACTCAGCGCCCGTAGCCCCGGTGCCAAAAGTAAGGCTATCGCCAAAGGCGAGCACGGTCGCTTTTGCGTCTAGCGCCGGTAATGTCGGTACACGTGCGCCGCAGCCAGCGAGCACGATGGCCACACTGAGCCATGCCACCCATCGCCCCAAACACCGCGCCCCTATTGGGCTTTCGGCCAATGCCCTCATGCCGCAAATGCCACCACGTGATCAATCTCAAGCTTAATACCGATCTTTTGCCCGAGCGCGTGATTGTGGTGTGAGGGCACGAGCGAGAGCACTTTCGCGCCACTCGGTAATTTCAGCGTGTATAAAATTTCGGCACCGCGAAACGCTTTGTGGACGACCTCGGCTTCGAGCGTGCTGGCGTCATCATGAAGAATATCGTCTGGCCGCAGTAGTACTTCGACCGCGTCGCCTGGCTTTAGATCACAGCCGGGGCAGTGCAGCAAGGTGCCGAGCTCGGTATCGATCCCATCTGCGCCAACCACACTGCCGCGCATGAGCACGCCTTGGCCGATGAAATCCGCAATAAAGCGCGTGGCGGGGCGGTGGTAAAGATTGTAGGCGCTATCCCACTGCTCGATCTTGCCGTGATTCATCACGCCAATTTTGTCGGCAATCGAAAACGCCTCGTGCTGATCGTGTGTGACCAAGAGAGCCGGGGTGGCAAGCTCACGCAAGAGCGCGCGCACTTCGAGGCCGAGCTTTTCGCGAAGCTCGACATCGAGGTTTGAAAACGGCTCATCGAGCAGCAGCATGGCGGGGCGCGGGGCGAGCGCGCGCGCGAGGGCGACGCGCTGGCGCTGCCCGCCCGAAATTTCGTGCGGGTATTTTTGTGCCACCTTCGTGAGGCGCACCATGTCGAGCAATTGCGCTACGCGCTTGGCACCATCAGCGGCACCGCGCAGCCCGAAGGCGACGTTTTTTTCCACCGTTAAATGCGGAAACAGCGCGTAGTCTTGAAACACCACGCCAATATGGCGACGCTCGGCCGGTATGGCGCTGCGGGCATCGGCAAGTACGTTGCCGCGAAGCGCAATGCGCCCGCGTGTGGGCACTTCAAAGCCGGCAATGAGCCTAAGCACCGTGGTTTTGCCGCAGCCGCTAGGCCCCAACAGGCAGGCAATCTCGCCCTCGGTGACGGAAAACGAAAGCGCCTCGCACACGGGCGCGCCGCCAGGGTAGGCAAAGGTAAGGTCGTCGATTTCGAGCGTGATTGCGTTGGTTGGCATGATGATGTCGCAAAGGTTATGTTCGCAAAATAACGTTGACAAATGAGAATGATTCTTATTACCATACCATAAATTGACGCGCTTGTCCATCGCAGCACTAGCCGAAACCCCGCGCCCTTATTGCCTTTTGAAGGATTTGCCATGATTACACCGCTTATTTCCCGTTTATTACTCGCAGCCCTTTTGGTGCCCGCAGCCGCAGCCGCCGGGCCTACGCTCAATCTTTACTCGTCGCGCCACTATTCAACAGACGAAGCGCTCTACGCGAATTTTGAAAAAGAGACCGGCATCAAAATAAATCGCATCGAAGGCCCTGAGGACCCGCTGATTGAGCGCTTAAAAAATGAAGGTAGCCGCAGCCCCGCCGACGTGCTCATCACCGTTGATATGGGGCGGCTTTTGAAGGCGCAAGAGGCGGGGCTTTTTCAGCCGATTCGCTCGGCCTTGCTCGAAGAAAAAATCCCGCCCGAACTACGTGCGCGTGATGGCGCGTGGTTTGGGTTTTCGTTACGGGCACGGCCGATCTACTACGCACGCAGCAAAATAAACCCGGCCGATATTGCTGATTACGAGGACTTAGCGCACCCAAAATTCAAAGGGAAAATTTGCGTGCGATCCGGTAGCCACCCGTACATGCTCTCGATGATGAGCTCGATTATCGCGGCCAATGGAGCCGAGAAAGCAGAGGCCTGGGCGCGCGCGGTGGTGGCGAATTTCGCGCGTTCGCCCAAGGGTGGCGATAGTGATCAAATTAAAGCGGTGGCGGCCGGTGAGTGCGAGATTGCGCTTGGCAATACGTACTACTACGTGCGCTTTATGGCATCCGATAAAGCGGACGATAAAGCGATTGTGGAAAAGGTGGGCGTGGTGTTTCCGAATCAAGCCAATCGCGGTGCTCACATCAATATCTCTGGTGCCGGTGTGACCAAATACGCGCCAAATAAAGCGAACGCGATTAAGTTTCTGGAGTACCTAGTAAGCGTTGAGGCGCAACGCTATTTGGCTAACGGCAACAACGAATACCCGGTGGTGGGTGCGGTGGACAACCCGCATCTGAATAAACTAGGCACCTTTAAGCGCGACCCACTACCCATGGATAGCGTAGGTAAGCACTACGCGGCTGCCGCGCAGATGTTTGATCGGGTGGGCTGGAAATAGGGGTGCCGACGACACTCGCCTTGTGAATTAAAGCGACACAACCGCGCAGGCATCCCTCAATCAGGGGATGCCCTATGCCCTATTTGTTCCTGCCGTGCTACATTGGAAAAAATTACAGGTTAGAAAGCGCGCAACATGATTGGCGGCAAACTCGGCGAGGTACTCAATAAGGACATTGGCGCGCTCGTAAAAGACGCGGGTAAAGTCCTGAACGCTGATATTGGCGATCTGGTGCGCGCGAAAAAAGTAGAGGCGGCGGCGACAACGGATGCGGCCACCGTCTTTGAGCCTGCCTACGCGAAAGAGCGGCTCGACGAAACCTTGGTCGTTCGGCACAACTACGCGATGCCCACAGGCAGTGATTCGGCGGTGCTACTGCCGCATACGGTGGGCGAGTTTGCGCGCTCGCAATACATGCCCTCGGGGCAAATCGCGAGTGATCCGGTTTCTGCCATGTATGGCCTTGTTGGTGAGGGCCACGATGATGCCATCATCTACATCACGCTCACCCACTGCTGGGATCGGCTGGAGGCGATTGAGCGCATTGCTAGTACCAAAGCCAACCTCACCCGTGGCACCCGCATCGCCGCCGATGGCACGTGGATCGCCGGGCGCATGGAGCGCGGCATAGCACTCGCCTGGACGCGCGACGCCTACTGCTTCACGGTACATGCGCCTGCTGGTGTGGGCTCGCTTGCTACCTTTTTGAAGGTATTTCCCTACTGAACGATTGCGTGGCGCTGCTATCTGACGAGACGCGCTAAAATTGGCGTTTATCGTGAGCAGTCGTTAAGACCATGAAATCGCGGCGCCTAGGCGCACCACTCCTTAATCAATCTGCCCCGGCGGAATATGTCAATGTCGAGCTGCGATTACATCGCAAGCTACTTTGGTGTGCTGCGCTATCGCTGGTGTTTCACGGGCTATTGGTGTGGCTGCTGCCGGAGCGCAAGATTGTCCTGAAGCCCCCAGCCGTCGAGGCGGCGCGGCCTGGGCCCTTGGTGGTGCGGTTAAACGACCTGCTGGCCGCCCCGCCACCGGCGGCCACCAGCACCAAGCCCATACCGGTGAAACCAGCACCCGCTACCGCGCCGCGCGTGCTGGCAAGCATCGCCCCCACGACTGAAAAATTTTATGTTCCGGTAGAGCCAGAGCCAGCCGTCGCGCCACCCACGCCTGCACCGCGCGAACTAGCCCCTGCACCCGCGATCGCCCCCGTGCCCACCCCGGCACCACCCACGCTAGACTTTGCCGCAGCGCTTGCCTTACGCCGCGCGGCACGCGGCGTGGATGGGGCGACTGGCGCAGCGCCCACAGGCGGCGGTGGCGGCAATGATCCGAGTGCCGCCGCGATCGCGCGTAACGTGGCCACGCTAAACCCAAACTACGGCAGCACGGGCGGTGTATTCCAGATACTCCACAAAGGCCACCGCGCGGCGCAGTTTGCCTTCAACGGCTGGAAATCCGTGGGCGACAATAAATGGCGGCAAGTCATTGAAGTCGATGCCGGGCAGGGCGGTGACGTAGAGACCGCGATTGTAAAAAAAATGATCGAGCTTATTCGCACCCACTACCAAGGCGAATTTAGCTGGGAATCGCATCGCCTGCGGCGCGTGGTGCCGCTCTCGGCAGCACCGCAAGATAATGCGGCGCTGGAGGCGTTTTTATTGCGCGAGTTTTTTGGTTAGGGCATCACCCCCGCCGCCAAACTCCGCGCCAGTCCTAGGTCTTCAGGCTTTCCGTTATTTTTCTTCCAGCCCAAATTCGCGCACCACACTCGCATACGCCCGAGCCTCGCTCGCAGCAAAGGCGGCAAAGGTGGCGGCGTCCCGGTACACCAGGGGGCTATTGAGCTTAGTGGCACCGGCGGTGTAGGCGGCACTCGAAGTCGCTTTCACGCAGGCCGCTTCGAGCTTCGCGCGCACCGCATCCGGCAAGCCCTTTGGTGCCACCAGCCCACCCCACACCGTACCGCGCACCTCGAGGCCAGATTCAAACACAGTCGGCACATCAGCGTGGGTGGCGAGCCGCTTTTCAGCCAAGACGGCGAGGGCGCGTAGCTGATACTGCGTTGCCACCGCCGGGGTCTCGACAAACATCATCACGTGCTTACCCAGTAGCGCGGTCGCCATTTCGCCCGTGCTTTTGAATGGCACATGTAAGCCTTCCACACCGGCGCGCTTGAGCAGTCCCGCCATCGCGATATGGAGCGCCGTGCCCTGGCCGGATGAGCCGTAATTGAGTTTGGTCGGGTTCGCCTTCGCAAACGTGACCACGTCAGCGAGCAACTTAAACGGCGAATCACTAGGCACCATCAACATCAGCGGCACATCGTAGGTGCCGCACAAATAATCAAAACTATCGGCGCGGTACGTTAGCTTTTTCATCGACGGCTGCAAGACCTGCGGACCGATGGTCGTCATCGCAATCGTGTAGCCATCTGCCGTGGCACGCGCTACCTCGGCCATCGCAATCGCGCCGCCCGCACCGGCCTTGTTAGTAATTAAGAGAGAGCCGCCGAGCGCTTTTTCAAACTCGGCTTGCAGTAATCGCGCCATGAGATCGGTCGTGCCACCGGGGCCAAAGGGCACAATCACCGTGATCGGTTTATCGGGGAAAGACTGTGCCGATGCGGTCGTAATAAATAAGCCCGCTAAAATTGCGATGATTTTTTTCATGCCGGTATCCTCTAAAAAATTAAGCCTTAAATGTTGGTACGCGCTTTTCCATATTCGCCATCGCCGCCTCTTGTAAATCCGCCGAGAGCAGCATCGCCGCATTCCACGTCGCCACGTAATTTAACCCATCCGCCACCGAATGATCGCGCGCGTAGTTGAGCATCTCTTTGTTACCACGAATCGAGAGCGGTGATTTCGCGGCAATTGTTTTGGCGATTTCCGTCACCCCGGCAGTTAATGATGCGCGCGAATCAAATACGTTATTCACAAGCCCCATCGCTCCCGCCTCGTTCGCATCGAAGCGCCTACCCGTGTAGGCAAGCTCTCGCGTCATGCCGGGGCTAATCAGCTTCGGCAGCCGCTGCAAGGTGCCCACGTCGGCGGTCATACCAATATCAATCTCTTTCACCGAAAAAACCGCGTCGCGCGTGCAATAGCGCATATCCGCACACGTGATGAGATCAATCCCGCCGCCAATACACGCACCATGAATCGCCGCAATCACCGGCTTTCGGCAGCGCTCGATACTGGTCAAGGTGTCTTGCAAATCTAAAATGAGTCGCCGCAGATTTTCACGCGTGCGCGCCTCGCACGGGTCTTCAATTGTTTTACCGACACGCATCATCATGTTGAGATCAATACCGGATGTGAAATTCGCCCCAGCTCCGTCGATGATCGCAACGCGCACATCGGGCGATTCATCCGCCCACACCATCGCGCGGCGAATCTCATGCCACATGGCGAGATTCATTGCGTTCGCTTTATCTGGGCGGTTTAGAGTGATGCGCGCGATGTGATCGGTGAGGGTGACGGCTAAGGTTTCGTAAGTCATGGCGGGCTCGGTGAGGTGGGTGTCATAGCGTAGCGTGAAATGCTGCATAAAGGTGCGGGCGCAAGTAGAGCGCACAGCGTGTAGCGAATTACGCCGAAAATTAAACCGTGCAGAATCGCCAAATCCAGCGCCCCTATTGGTGTTTCAGCCCGTTCCCATTATTTAATCAGCCAAAAATTTCCCGCAATTTCGTCCGCCCATGTCTTTGCCACACCGCTACGCTTGGCGTAGGTGCGCCACGTTGCCATTGCCTTTTCTACCTCGCAAATAATGCTATCCACCACCCCACGCTTAAGCTGCGCGGCCTTTGCGGCAGCCCGTAAATCGTCCCGCGTAATCTCTTCACGTTTGCCGTTTATGCTCATCTGGTGGCGGCTAGTCCACGCACCCGTGGGGTTGTTCGCGTAGGTGATGTCGTAGGCGGGGGAGAGCGCCCACTGGCCGGTTTTGTCTTGCAAAAACGCGATGTTTTTGACGTGATCGTCTTGGTTGCGCGCGATCACGTTGAATACCATGCGGCGGGTTTGCTGCTCGCGCGCTCGCGTGCCGAGGCCGAGCTGGCGCATGGTGAGGAAGGCCTACTCGTAGCTCGTTGTGCCTGCTTGGTTGAAATCAAAATGGGCCATCGCGCCGAGGGTTTGCATGTGGATTTTTTCGCCGTTTGCGCGGCGATCAAAGCGGCGCGTCATGAAATGGCGGCGACCGTTTTCTTCCAGTATTCGGCATTCGCTCATCTCGATGCCTGCTGCCTGCGCCATCAGCGCGTAGGCGTATTCAATCGCGCCGTAGCCTTGCGGGTCGGCGAGCTCTTTGTCTCTGTTGTTGGTGACACCGCCAAATTTAATCAGCCAGTATTCAAAGCCTTCACCGGCGGGCATTTGGCCGGCGCGTACTTCGTTGGTGGCACGGTTCCAAGCAATCACGGCTTTTGCGCGTGCGCCACCGGCGGATGTGCCCACGCGTAGGATGTCGCGCAGCGCGGCCGCACGGGCGGCGGGGGCGAGGTTGGCTTTGAGGTTGATGCGCTCAAACAGTACGTCGGAGGCGAGCCTCACGAGCGCGTCGATTTCGATTGCGGTGGCCTGCCGAAATATCGGCCCCGCTGCGGGTGAAAACTCCAGCGCGCCCATGCCGCGCGTGCCGGTGTAGCAGAGCCGCTCGACCGCGTTAAAGCTCTCCGCTGTGCGGCCCTGTGTGGCGAGCCAGGCATTGATGAGTGCATTGCCAAATTTATCCGGTAGGCAATCGGCGAGTAGCCCCGGCAGGCCATGAAAAGTCTCGCGCGAAAGCGTGGGGAAGGTGTAGATGCGCTGACTCAGTGGCATCGTGAGCGGGGCGATTTCAAAGCCACTCTTGGCGAAAGCGGGCGTGTACTGAAACGCAGCCACATCCGCACCCGGCTCGATTGAGACCGCGCCAATCGTGCGCCCCCAGAGTTTGATTTCGGCAATCGTGGTCATGGTTTTTTCTTGCGCGCCCGTTTAGGCGTGGCGTTATAAATCGGGCGCACCGTCTCGGTGGTGAGTGGCAGGCTCGGGCTTTCGTCACCCCACACCCACGGCTGCATCGCGCGCGGCGGGGTGGTGGGCTTAGAGGCGCGCTGCCGGGTGCGGCCTTGCAGGCGCAATAGCGCGAGTGGGCTCTCGACCGGGGCGGCGATGAGCGCATCAAGATTATCCGTGAGGCCAAGCGCGCGGCATATCCGCACCACGTTCGCCCACTGCGCGGTGCCGTCGGCCTCGATGCGCTCTAGCGTGCGCTTGGCCACACCGGCCTCAAGTGCTAGCTCGGCCTGCGTGAGATTGCGGGCTAGGCGCTGCGCCGCAATGCGCGCGCCGAGCTCGGCCAAGATGGCGGTATCGGTTAAGTTTGCGGTGATTTTCATAATGCGCCAATAATGGCGAAAAAAAGCAATATTGTCAATATTATTCGCTTTTATTGGCGAATAAGTGATAGGCCATGATACGCACGGCGTGCGTCGGGCTGCGTGCCACCATCGCCCAAAATAGGTTGGCGTATGATTGTCATCACGGTGATTAGGGATTGAACATGCTCAAAAAATTTCAGTTGGCAGCGCTTGCCCTTATTTGTAGCTTAGCCTTGCTCGCCTCCTGCGGAGGTGCTGGCACCACTGCCCCCGCCACCGCGCCGCCTGCCGCCATCGTGGGTGAGGGCTGGTGGGGCTTTGGGCGAGATGTGCAGCACTCCTCGATTGGCGGGGCCACCACACAGCCGCTGGCCAGCCTACGCTGGCAGGCACCGGTTGATGTAGCGCCCCAATACTCGGGAACCTCGTTGCTGATTCACTACGGCACGCCAGTCATTAGCGCCGCAAATACGGTACTCGTGCCGGTAAAGACCGGTGCGACGGGCGGCTTTCGCATCGATGCGCGCGCGGGGCCGAGTGGGGCGTTACTCTGGTCGGCCACAACCGATTACATCTTGCCCGCGCAGCAAAACTGGGTGCCAAGCTACAACCTTTCGCTCACCCCCGGTGGCCGCGTTTACGCACCGGGCGCGGGTGGCAAATTATTTTTTCGTGATGCCGTTGATTCGGCCACGGGCACGCTACAAACCGTGGTGTTTTATGGGGCCGATATTTACAACGCCTCGCGCGCCGCCTTTGATGCTGGCGTGACGATCAATACCCCGTTAACGATTGATTCGCGCGGCAATATTTTTTTTGGCTTTATCGCCAATGGTACCAATCCGGCCAATCTCACGAGCGGCGTTGCCCGCGTAGGTGCAGACGGGCGCGGCACGTGGGTGAGTGCGAGCGTTGCGGCGAGCGATGCTGCGATACTGAAAGTCGCCACCAATAGCGCGCCCGCCCTTTCGGCCGATCTCGCGACACTGTATGTCGCGGTCAATACCTCAAACGCAGGCGGCAGCCTACCGAGCGGCTACCTGCTCGCCCTCGATGCCACCACGCTCGCCACTCGTGCCCGCGCGCGCCTCACCGACCCCGCGCGTAACGCCCCCGCGTGGGTGAGTGACGATGCCACATCGTCCCCCACCGTGGGGCCCGATGGCGACGTGTACTTCGGCGTGCTTGAAGCAGCACCGCCCTCGCATAACTACACCGGCTGGATGCTGCATTTCGATGCCACCTTGGGGCAGAAGAAAACGCCCGGCGCCTTTGGCTGGGACACCACCGCCTCCATCATCCCCGCATCCATGGTACCCGCTTACACCGGCCCATCGCGCTATTTGCTGATGACCAAATTCAATAGCTACGGCGGGGTCGGCACCGGCAATGGCCGCCATCGCTTGGCGATCCTCGACCCAAATCAAACGCAGACCGATGCTTTTTCCACCGCCAGCGTGATGAAAGAAGTGCAGTCGATCTTAGGCGTAACCCCCGACCCCGGCTACCCCGGTGGCGTGATGGAGTGGTGTATCAATACGGCGGCCGTCGATGTCGCCGGCAAGTCGGTGCTGGCCAATAGTGAGGACGGAATTCTCTATCGCTGGGATTTGCCAAGCAATAGATTTAGCGAGCAGATTAGGCTAAACAGCGGCTACGCGCAGGCCTA
>JAYVGG010000382.1:0-3162 GCA_043772475.1 Burkholderiales bacterium | reverse complement strand
GATGAAATTTTGGTGATTTTGAGCGTGCTCGATGACCCACTAAAAATTCCGCTGGCGGGCAAAGTGGCATGGATTAACCCGCCGCACGCAACCGGCAGTCGTCCGCAAGGGGTAGGTATTCAGTTGCCTGATAACCCTGTCGGTCAAGAACTCAAAAAACGCATTGAAGGCATCTTGGCACCGGTTGCCAAGTCGGATCGGTCCACCTACACGCTCTAAGTCTCGCTTACGGCGTAGTGCCAAACCCCGCGCCCTGATTAGGCTTTCAGCTTTTTACCACGCTCAGTTCTACACTCGATTCAGCCTTGTGGGTATCGAGCCACTTGGCGGTGTCGGGAGCCTCGGCGGCCGCCATTTTATCGAGGAGCGCGCCTAAATCGGTATCGGCAAGTAATGACGCGTGGTGCATAGGGCGCAAAAATCGTTGATCGTGGGCGTGATCGAGAAATTGCGTCAAGTGATCGAAAAAACCATTGACGTTTAGTAGGCCCACTGGCTTGCCGTGGTAGCCAAGCTGTAACCACGTTAGCGCCTCGAAGAGCTCATCGAGCGTGCCAAACCCGCCGGGGAGCGCGATAAAGCCATCGGCTAACGTGGTCATGAGCGCCTTGCGCTCGTGCATATCGGCAACCACGTGCATTTTGGTGATGCCATGGTGGCCGACTTCTTTATCCATGAGTAAACGCGGAATCACGCCAATCACTTCGCCGCCTTTTGCCAAACACGCATCGGCCGCAACCCCCATGAGGCCAACGCTGCCGCCGCCATAAATAAGCCGGATACCACGCTGTGCAAGCGTTTCGCCAAAGTGTGCCGCCGCCGCGCGAAAGGCTGGGTCGCGGCCGGGGCTAGACCCGCAAAAGAGGCAGATCGCTTTGATGGGGTTCATAGCAGAATTCTCGAGAGGTGAGGCCAGTGGGGCTGGCTAAGACTTTGGTTCATCCGGCATAGCCCGGCGCAGGAAGCGCCCGGTCTCAGTGCCGATTTGTTTAGCGAAATGGACGTTTTTGGTCGCGGCATGCATGTAAAGATTAAAGCCGCCAAAGTGGGTGGCCGCGTAGTTGTAGGCACCGCCCAAATCTACCTCGAGCCGCTTTACAGCACCGTCAAAAAAAGCCGGGGTTTTTTGTACGAGGTCTTCACCCGATTCAAACACCACTTCGCTTTCGCCGCCAATGGATTTCTTCGTTGTGATGCCACCATCAACGAATTCTGGGTAAAGCCGATCACGGCATTTCTCAAGGTAGCAGCGATCTGCCATTTGCGCGATGATGTCGGCCGAGCCGAGCAAGCTGCCGAGGAGGCGCAGTATTGGCTCTTCAATCAAAATATGTGCGACGCGCTTTTCAAAACCGGTGAAGTGAATTAGCTCAGAGCCTGCCTCGGCGAATTCGGCCAAGCCGATTTGCGGTAAGTAATTTTTCAAAAATATCGCACCACGCGAAACATGATTAATCGTATAAACCGCGCCGCTTTTAGTCGCCTTGTCGTCAGCGTGTTTCAGGTAGCCCATATCGTGGAACAAACCGATAATAATGCCGAGCTGAAAAAGCTGCATGCCCAATGGTGCAGAATCGCGCCGTGCGCGCTCGTAGCCATCCATTAGGCGCGCCATGGCAAGCGTCACGTCCAAAATATGCTGGAGGTCATGGTAGGCCGTGTCGCACGCCTGATAGCCGGGGTAGGTGCCTTGGTAGAGGCGCGCGATGTCGATAAATGCCCGATCCATAATCGCGTGTGACGCACCCGGATAAAGCAGGCTAAAAAGCCGTGCAATCTCCACACTGACCGCTGCCGGGTCGGTGGTTTGAATACGGTTGGTTACATCAAAATCATTGCGCCTGATCTGCATAAAATTTTCTATTTTTTCGTTGGATTTTTATTGGGCGCGCCAGAATCTTCCCCAAACTCCACATCATAGCGCAACCAGAGCGTCCTATTTCACTCCTTTGTGCGAGGAAAATCAAGTTGCACAGTTCACATTTCACGATTTTTTGCAGCCGCTTTTTAGGCCGTCAAGCCCGAACGCGCGCAAGGCAACCGGCTCGCGTAATATCAGCTGCACAAATCAGCTGCACAAATCAGCTGCACAAGTGCTGCATCAATACCATCAGCTTTTGGAACCCAAACTATGACGAGTAACCAGCAAATCGAGGCCATCGAAGCGCGCATTATCGAGCTACGCGTCGAGCACCGCGACCTCGACCGTGCAATCTTGAGCTTAAGTAGCGCCTCGCAAGTCGATGATTTGCAATTGCGGCGGCATAAGAAACGAAAATTGCTGCTTCGCGATCAAATCACCCAGCTCGAAGCGCAACTAGTCCCCGATATTCCGGCCTAGGCCCGCCCTAGCGCCGTCGTGGCGCGCTGAAACAAGCAATAATTACAAATTATGGAAAAGTAGAGCAGCATGAAAATGGTTTCTGGACTAAAGATTTTGCTAAGTTGTGCTCTGATCGCGCTCGTTGCAGCCTCGGGTTACTGGCTTGGCACAAAGCGGGTCATGGTAAACGACGCAGTGCCGATGAAGGCCGTGTTAGCACCCGCTGCACCCGCCAGCGGCCCGGCGTTAGCGAGCGTGGAAGTCGCGGCGGTGATGGTCGGTAAACTCCCGCAGTCGATAGAAGCCGTGGGCTCGCTACGAAGCGATGAATCGGTTATTTTGCGGCCCGAGACCTCGGGGCGGATTGGCGAAATTCTCTTCAAAGAAGGCCAGCGCGTGACCAAGGGTGCCACCTTGGTCAGGCTTGACGCCTCGGTGCAGCGCGCAGAGCTGCAGCAGGCCGAGGCAAATTTAGGGTTAGCACGCAGCAAATTTGAGCGAGCCCTTGATCTACAAAAAACCGGCTTCATTTCAGCGCAAGCGCGCGAGGAGGCGGAAAACAATTTGAAACTCGGTGAGGCGGCCTTCCGCTTAGCCAACGCCCGCTTGGCCAAGCTTGATATTACGGCACCCTTTTCCGGCACCATGGGGCTTAGGCAAGTGAGCGTGGGCGACTATGTGCGTGAAGGCCAAGACATGGCGAATCTCGAAGAGATTGACCCAATAAAAGTCGATTTTCGGGTGCCAGAAATTTTCATTAAAGAGGTCTCGCCGGGGCAAACCGTGCAGGTCACCTTTGATGCGTTCGCCAACCAAATTTTTGAAGGCAAAATCGCCGC
>JAYVGG010000381.1:0-2076 GCA_043772475.1 Burkholderiales bacterium | reverse complement strand
CATTAAGTAGTTACTTGAAAAGGAAGTGGAATGAAAAGTTTTAGAAAATCTGTTTTGCACACCGCGATAAGTCTCGCGCTGGCGTGCGTGATGGCACCTCTGCTCGCGCACACCGATGCGCCGCACGCGCCATCTGCACCCCACGTCATTTCGCCGGAGCTTCATCCGTGGGGCCAGCAAGGCGAGGCTAAAAAAGTGACGCGCACCATCACCATCAGCATGACCGACAACATGCGCTTTACGCCGAACAACATCAAGGTGAAGGAAGGCGAGACGATTAAATTCATCGTCAAAAATCGCGGCAAGATGCTGCACGAAATGGTGATCGGCACCGAGGCAGAATTAGCCAAACATGCCGAACTAATGAAGAAGCATCCCAATATGGAACACGAGCAGCCTTACATGGCGCATGTGGCGGCGGCAAAAAGCACGACGCTTATTTGGAAATTTACCAACCCCGGCAATTTCATGTTCGCCTGCTTAATCCCCGGCCATTTTGAAGCGGGCATGAAGGGCCTGATCAGTGTTGCCGCCGCCAAAAAACCAATCGCTACCTCAACCCCCACTAAAGAAGGAAACACCATGAACCGTACCGCCGCTGTTATCGCCACATCCGCCGTACTTGCCAGCGCCGCCGCCACCCCCGTGGCCGCCCACGCGCACCCCGCCCCCGTGAAAGCCGAAAGTAGCGCTACCGCCCAAGCACCGAAACCAGAAATGGTCGATGCCGAAGTGAAAAAAATCGACGTGGACGCAAAAAAAATCACCTTGAAACACGCCGAAATCAAAAGCCTCGACATGCCCGGCATGACGATGGTGTTTCAGGTGAAAGAGGCGAAGCTGCTGGAGGGCGTGAAAGTGGGCGATAAGATTAAGGTGAGCGTTGAGCAGAGCAAGAGTGCCTACGTGGTCACGAGTATTGAGGCTAGCAAATAGGGCTCACGCGGCAAAGCTCCAAACACCGCGCCGTTATTAGTCTTTCAGCCGATTGCAACAAGCGCTTGTTGCAATCGCAACCCCCTCAATACTGTTGTCACGTGGCCCTGCTGAGGCAGCGGCTCGTTTACGGCAATACTATGTTGCCGATTGAAAAATAGCCGAACACCGCACCCCAATTGGCTTTTCAGGTTTTGGTCGCCCTTCGCGCAATACGCCAAACCAGCCGCGCGCATTACGTGGCACACTACCGTCTGCGTGATTGGAAAACCGTTCGTCACTGTTTAGCCAGCAATCCTCAGCGGCGAAAAAAATACGTCGCAGACAAATACTCAGGGGAAAAGCATTCATGAGCAATCCTTGGTGAGCAACGCACCCAACGAAGAGGATGCCGCACTGGTTGCGCGCTGTTTGCGTGGTGAGAGTGCCGCCTGGGCGGCGCTAGTTCAGCGCTACCAGCGTTTGGTCTACGCGATTGTGCTGCGTATCGGCCTGGACGAACACGGCGCGGCCGATGTGTTCCAAACCGTATTTACCCGGCTCATTTTGCATCTACCACGTATCGCCGACCCGCAAAGCCTGAAAGGGTGGATTGTGACGACCGCGAAACGCGAGGCGTTGCTCCAACGCAAGCTTGGCAAACGAAACGTCTCCACCACCATAGCGGACGATGCCACCGAGGACGACGCAGACTGGGATTTTGCGGATACGTCGCCGATTGCCGAGCAGGCACTAGATGACTTGCAGCAACAGGTGATGGTGCGTGATGGCCTAGATCGACTTGATGCGCGCTGTCGCGACTTGCTCTTGCTGATTTTTTGTGACGAAGATGACAAGCTATCTTACGAAGAAGTGGCGCGCCGTCTAGGGATTTCGGTAGGTAGCATCGGCCCGACACGGGCACGGTGCTTAGACAAATTGCGCGCGCTGGTGACGTAAAGTGAAAATTATTGTGAACGCGTGTATTTCCGCATCGTTAGCTTGCTCTGTAGCGCATCCACTCCTATCTATTGAACAAAATGAAACCATTTGACAGGCTCAGCGACGACGATTTTGTACATCTCGTACAGCGTGCGGTGGCCTTGCCCGACGTGCCGCCCCAGCTTGCCCAGATGGCCATCCGTTGTTGGGAGCGCGCTA
>JAYVGG010000380.1:0-3667 GCA_043772475.1 Burkholderiales bacterium | reverse complement strand
TTCTCCCTTTGAAAATGGGAGATTGAGAGGGATTTTCCGACGTTGATGAATCAACACCATCTGAAGAAACTCCGCTCATCCCCGAAAAAACCCCAACATCTCCGCCGTCAATTCAACCGGCACCTCCTCGGGCACGTAATGCCCGCACGGCAGCGTCTTCCCGCTCCCCGTACTCGCCACCGCCTGCCAATCTTCCACCGGCTTAAAGCACCGATTCACCACCCCAACCTCGCCCCACAGCACGTGCGTGGGGCAGCTAAGCATTCGCCCAGCGGCGCGATCTGCCCGGTCGTGTACCAGATCAATCGTCGCTGCTGCCCGGTAGTCCTCACACATGCCGTGCATGGTGGCGGGGTCGCTCACGTAGGCGAGATAGGCCGCGTAGGTTTCATCGGTAAAGCAGCTTAACCCCGCGTGCCCCCAGCCGATTTTTTTCTTCAAATAAACGTCAGGATTCGCGGCAATCATTTGCTCCGGAAATGGTGTTGGCTGAATCAGAAAAAACCACCACCAGTACGACTTCGCAAAATCCATCGTGGTGTTGTCGTACATGGTGAGGGTCGGCGAAATATCGAGGAGCATCAGTTTTTTAACGGCTGCTGGATAGTCCATCGCCAAGCGATGCGAAACCCGCCCACCGCGATCATGCCCGCACAAATAAAACGCATCGAAGCCCAGCGAGCGCATCACCGCCACTTGGTCAGCGGCCATGGCGCGCTTGGAATAATTGGCGTGGTCAGCCTCACCCACCGGCTTATCACTCGCGCCATAGCCCCGTAAATCAGTCGCCACCACCGTGTAGTGTTTCGCAAGCTGCAAGGCCACCCGATGCCAGATCAAATGCGATTGCGGATAGCCGTGAATAAGCAGCAACGGCGGGCCGCTGCCGCCGATCACGCCGTGGATGGTGGCACCGGCTCCTGCGAGCGAAAAGTGCTTGAAATTGGGAAACATCGTCATAGTCAAAGATAATCGCATAATTCGCAAAAGATGGATTTGCCTCGTGTCAACAGGATCAAAAACAACGTGGATGGATGCCGCACCGGCGAGCTTTGTGCTTCTCTGGAGCACCGGCTTTATCGGGATGCGCTATGGCGCGCCTTATGCGGAGCCGTTTACGTTCATGGCGATACGCATGGCGTTGGTGGTGTCAATCTTGTGTGTGGTGGCGCTCGCCACGCGCGCACCGTGGCCGCGCAGCAAGGCGGAAGCACTCCACATGGCCGTGGCCGGCCTGCTCGTGCATGGCACCTACCTGTGCGGGGTCTTGTACGCGGTCAAAAACGGGCTCTCGTTAGGCTATGTCGCGCTCATTACCGGCGTACAGCCGATCTTGACGGCTGCCCTCGCCACCGGTTTTTTGCATGAGCGATTGAATGCCAAGCAGTGGCTCGGCATGGGCTTGGGGCTACTCGGCGTGGCGCTGGTGGTGTCGAGCAAATTTTCGCTAGAAGGGCCCAATTGGCTCGCCATGGGCTTCGCGGTCATCGGGCTCTGCGGCATTACCTTTGGCACACTGTACCAAAAACGCCACTGCCAAAACATGGATTTACGCACCGGCGGCATTGTGCAGTTTGGTGCCACCGGCTTAGCGCTAACCGTGCTCGCGTTTATGTTTGAAACGCGCGTGGTTATTTGGGTTCCGCAGTTTGTGTTCGCGCTCAGCTGGCTCACGATTGTGCTCTCGCTGGGCGCGATTAGCTTACTCTACTTGATGATTCGCCAAGGGGCGGCCTCGAAAGTGGCGAGCTTATTTTTTCTCACCCCTTCGGTCACCGCCGTGATGGCATTTTTCTTGTTTGATGAAGTGCTCAACGCCACCGCGATCACGGGCCTTGCGGTGACCGCGGTGGGGGTGGCACTCGTGATGCGAGCAGGCAAGTAGCCCCCAACAGAAAAGCCGAAACTCCAATAACCACGAGGCTTTACAGCTTGTGCGCGCCGATCATGAGGCGCTCATACTGATCATATTTTTCCGCAATTGCGCCGTTGTCGCCCGGTGAACGGGCAACCGTAATCCACACCTCAGCAGGAAACGTTTCGCAAAGCTCGACGGTGTAGTCAATCTCTTCTTCGGCAAGACCGCGCGCGGTTTCGTAGTCTGGCGCTTTCCAGTCAAACATCAAATACTGTGTGAGCTGATCTTTGAAAATCGCGATGTCGCCGTCTTCCACATCCACCACCTCAGCCAAGGTGCAGCGCGAGCGCGAGGCGATGGATAAAAACGAGGCCTCACAGCGGCAACGCGGCTCACAACGAAACCCATCGGCTAGGTTGCACACGGCAAATCCGCCAGAGCAGACCCACTCGTTTTCATCGCAAGCGCCAGTAGGGTAAAGTTCGGCATCAGAATCATCGAGGCGTACCGCTTTGAGAAATTTTGGCATGGCACTTTTTCGCTTTTTTGTGGACAATACCTAAGCATAACGTAGAACCACCAACCACCGAACCTATGCGCCGACTTCATCTCATTATTGCGATTTTTTGCATTGCTCTTTCGAGTGGATGCAGTCTCGCTACCCTCGCCTACAACAACGCCTACACGGTGCTGTGCTATTCGCTCGACGATTATTTTGATCTCACCGACGAGCAGCGCGATTGGCTAAAGCCACGAACGGAAGCGTTCTTGACGTGGCATCGAAGCACGGAGCTGCCAAGCTATCAGCGACTACTCGCCAAAACTCGCGCGCGCGCCCAAGAGCCAGCTCTTGCCAGTGATTTTTTTGTCTTGCTCGACGAGGCGCAAGCATTGCTCGCGCGGCTGGTCGATAAGGCGATGCCAGATATGGTGGGCTTCGTGCAGCAGCTTTCGCCGCCACAGCTCGCCTACTTAGAAAAAAAGTTTGAAAGCGATAATGCCAAGATGCGGCGTGAGATTAGCGCCACGTTGGCGAAGCGGCAAAAGCTACGCCATACGCGCTATGTTGATCGCATGGAAGACTGGCTGGGTCCACTCACAGAAGCGCAGCACGCCGAGCTGCAAGACGGGCTCGCTCGCTTTACCCCGCTCGACGAATTGCGCCTCACTGATCGCATCAAACGACAGGGTGAATTTTTGCGCCTAGCGCGCCAGCGCGCCGATGATGCCACCCTCGCGCGCGAACTGCGTGTGCTGTTGCTCCAGCCCGAGCGGCTGCGTGGGGCCCTGCAGCAAGCGGAGTGGACGCGCCAGCAAAACGAGATATTGGCGCTCATTGCGGCCGTGGTTTCTACCGCTACCCCCGCGCAAAAAGCGCGTATCGATAAGCGTTTTGCGAGCTACGCAAGGGACGTAGCCAGCCTCATGCGCGTGGACTAAGCGAGACCTTCAATTTCTCCATGGTCTCGATCAAGCGTTGCCGCGTGCCGCTTTCAAAAGCCGAGTGACCCGCATCATCAATCACATGGTAGTTAGCCTCGGGGAACGCGCGTGCGAGATCATCTGCACTCGTAATCGGGCACACCATATCGTAGCGCCCCTGCACGATCGTGGTGGGAATGTGGCGAATACGATTGATGTTCGCGAGCAAGGCATTCGGTGCCAAAAACATAGCGTGCTTGAAGTAATGCGCCTCCATTTTCGCGAGCCCCAGCGCCACGCGATCGGCCCCGAAATTCGCGACCACGCCCGCGTTGGGTAGCAGCGTCGAGCAGGCACCTTCGTAGCGGCTCCATGCGCGTGCCGCTG
>JAYVGG010000379.1:0-3594 GCA_043772475.1 Burkholderiales bacterium | reverse complement strand
GCGATCAACAAGCGGACGTAATGCATAGCTCGCAAGTATGCCGATCAATAGCGGAACAAAGAACGCGCGCGCGAGATAGAGCGCGGCAACGGTGGCGATAATTGCCAAGATGCCGATACCCACTGTTGGGCGAAATTTCCAAGCTGGCGGTAGCTCTACAACCTCAGCGTCAACAGCATCCACAAGCTCAGCTACTTCTTTTGCCGCACTCACGGACGATGTCGATGCGCCTGGAAGACTCATTTCGGTATGGAAGGTGGCGTTGCCTTTCCCCCCATAAATTTTTCGACAAGCGCTACACCCAGAAGCAAATTTGCAAGCTCATTTGCGCGTTCTTCGTCGACCGCAAAAATATATTCTAGTTGGCACCGGTGGTCAGCGTCTTTATTGCCAAAGTACGCGATGCAATCGCGATATTTTCCCATTGTGACGGGTGCTTTCACGAGGTCTTCCTTGACTATGCCGAACAAATTCGGGACTTCCGACTAAGCATACTGCCTGCGCGCCCGCCGCTGGCCGGTTACAACTACTTGACCCGCATGTCGTTCCTGACGGACTTAACACCGTTGACGCCACGCGTGACATCGGCGGCGCGGTTGATGCTTTCTTGCGAAGTCACGAACCCGCTTAATTGCACAATGCCTTTGAATGTTTCAACATTGATCTCGGCCGACTTCAAGCCGGGCTCCGCGAGAATCGCGGCTTTTACTTTCGTTGTGATGACGGTATCGTCAACATATTCGCCGGTGCCCTCGCGCGTTGATGTGGCTGCACAGCCAAGCATAAACATCATGGTCGTGGCTACAATTACCTTCGCGATGCTTTTGGAAATGTTCATGTTTATGCTCTCCAGTTAGATATGAGCCAGATGACGGATTCTTGGCTGATTTCGGATAGATTGTGCGTCACGAGAATTTCCTCGCGTACGCACTCTCATTCACGTCACTGTAGAGAGTACAGACCAGCAAGTGGGTGGTCTGTGCGCTCGCGCACAGACGGTGTCTGTTGGCGCCGATGTGCTTTTGACCCAGACTGCCGATTTTGACTGACCCATCTGAAATTAGCGCAACTCCCAGTATAGGCAACGTTTCGAAGGGTCTCGGGCTGGGTCAACAGATCCCCGGCACATGGGTCAATTTGGCATCGGCGACAACAACGATGGCCGCAGTAGTCAATTGGCCGCACTCTCGATACAATGCCCTATGTGAGTGCCTTGATGAGCCATGGCGTATCTGCATTGAGCCGTGGTAACAAACGTGGTAACTTGCATTCTGATTTTTGATATTGCTAGCGCTGGCGGGGGTTTCGGGGCGTATTGTGAATGACACCCCACCGCCAGAATTTTTATACTGAACTCTCTTACTCACGCATCTTGGCGTGAGCTGGTTCCTTCCCACGGTGCCGCCATGCAAAAAATCCTTGTCTGGGATTTACCGATTAGGCTTTTCCACTGGCTGCTCATGCTCGACATTATTGGCCTGGTGGTTACCGCCAAGCTCGGCGGCAATGCCATGGAATGGCACGCCAGGCTTGGTTATTTGGCTTTAGGGCTGATTTTATTTCGCTTGATCTGGGGTGTCGTGGGGAGCTACCACGCGCGCTTTGGGCACTTTTTGCGCGGGCCCCAGGCGGTGATGGGCTACGCTAAAAATCTGCTTAATAAAAACGCCGAGCATTACCTAGGCCACAACCCAATCGGTGGCTGGAGTGCGGTCGCGATGATGGCATCCGTCGCGTTTCAGGCGGTGAGCGGGCTTTTTGCCAATGACGATGTGCTCCTTGATGGGCCCTACGTGAACTTGATTGGCAAAGAAATGAGTGATTTCATTACCAAATTACACAAGCTAAATTCTGACTTACTACTGATTTTGATCGGCGTTCATGTGGCCGCGATTGCGTTTTACTATTTCTACAAAAAAGACAATCTAGTGAAGCCGATGGTCACGGGGCAGAAAATAATTAAAAACGACGCATCACCTACCGCCATACAGCCCGAAACCCCGCGCCCCTATTGGGTTTTCGGCCTATCCGTGAGCCTAGTTGGATGCCTCACCTATGGCGTTGCTACGCGCTTTTTTGGTTAACAAAGTATGAATTTTTTCGCCCTCGATACCGCCACCGAACGACTCTCGCTTGCTATCTTGCGTGGCGAGCATGAGTTTGTGCGCGAGATCGATGCCGGGCAGGCGCATTCGGCGCTCACACTGCCAGCGATGACATCGCTACTGCGCGAAGCGGGTCTCACGCTACGCGAGATAGATGGCTTTGTTTTCGGTCAGGGGCCGGGCTCGTTTACGGGGGTTCGCATTGCTTGTGGCTTTGTGCAGGGGTTGGCGTTGGGCTCGCAGCGGCCGCTGGTGGCGATTTCTACGTTACTGGCGTTGGCCGAGCAGGCCGGCGCGCCGCAGGTGCTCGTCGCTCAGGATGCGCGCATGGGCGAGTTTTATCTCGCGGCCTATGTGCAGGATGCCGCCGAGGCTTCGGGGTGGCGCGCGCTGGTCGAGCCGATGTTGGCCGCAGCGGATGCGCTGCCCGCACTACCGGGTGGCGCGTGGCACGGCATTGGCAGCGGCTTTGACGTGGCAGCGCTCAGCGCCCATCTCGATGCTTGCTATGGCACGCATATCGGTAGCGTGACTCACCAAGCCCTGCCGCGCGCACTTGATCTAGCGCTGATCGCGAAGCGCCAAGGCTTGTTGCATGGTGCCGGCACCGATGCGGCCACAGCGGTGGCCTTGCCGCTTTATTTGCGAAATAAAGTTGCCCTCACGCTCGCCGAGCGCGTGAGCGCAAAAAGCGCGCCTGTGGTGCCCGTATGAGCGCCGTACTTACGCCAAAAGCCGCACCAGATATGGAGTTTCGGCCGCTTCGCGATGCCGATGCCGAGGCCATGGCAGCGATTGAGCGTGAGGTTTACGTGTTTCCGTGGACGGTGGGAAATTTTCGCGACTCACTTTTTGCGGGCTACCATTGCGCGGGTGGCTTTATTGGCAACGAGCTGGTGGCGTACTCGGTGATGATGCACGCGTTAGACGAGGGGCACTTATTGAATCTTGCGGTAAAAAAATCATGGCAGTCGATGGGGCTCGGTGCGGCAATCCTCACCCACGTGCTCGCGCAAGCTAGGCTTGATCGCCGCAGCGTTCTTTACCTTGAGGTGCGCCCGTCCAACATCGCAGCACTCGCACTTTATGCGCGCTTTGGCTTTACGCAAATGGGCTTACGCCGCGATTACTATCCAGCCGTGACGGGGCGTGAAGACGCGCTCTTTCTTGGCATCACGCTTACCGCAGAAATCTAATCGCCATGCGCCTAGATGACGACTACCTACGTGAACTTGAACTCGCCGCCATTTTCGCGCTGCAACGCGCGCGCGATGGCGTGACGGCAGCCGTTGTCGCAACACCAAATTTAGCCAAACCCGCACCCGTCATCGCGGTGCCGCGCCCGGCCGTGGTGGCACCGCTTCGCGTGATAAAGCCCGCCGCAGTGCCTGTCACGATTGACCCTGCGCGCGCCACGCATATTGCGGCACTCACATGGGAATTTTTTGCAAGCGACGTTGCACAGTGCAAGGCCTGCGAGCTCTGCGGC
>JAYVGG010000378.1:0-5342 GCA_043772475.1 Burkholderiales bacterium | reverse complement strand
GAATGCCCGGTTACCGCCACCATCTCGCCCTTGGCGACGGTTAGCGAAACATTTTTCAGCGCTTCAAATCCCGAAGGGTAGCGCTTGGTCACGGAAGAAAACGTAATCATGCGGCGCGACCCCCGCCACACGACGTAGCCCTAAAACAACGCATCGACAAATTCCTTCGCGTTAAACGGCCGCAAATCATCAATCGACTCACCCACCCCAATAAACCGCACGGGGATCGGCCGCGCTGCGCGTTCCGCCGCGAGGGCTGCGATCATCCCACCCTTAGCGGTGCCATCGAGCTTTGTCACCACGAGGCCAGTCAGCGCCAGCGCATCGTCAAACGCTTTCACCTGCGCGAGCGCATTCTGGCCCGTGTTCGCATCGAGCACCAGCAAGGTCTCGTGCGGCGCGGTAGGCTCCGCCTTGGTAATCACCCGCTTCACTTTTTTAATTTCTTCCATCAGGTGAAGCTGCGTCGGCAATCTACCCGCCGTATCCGCCAGCACCACATCAATCCCACGCGCGCGCGCTGCATTCACCGCATCAAATATCACCGCCGCCGCGTCCCCACCCTCCTGCGCGATCACGGTCACGTTATTGCGCTCGCCCCAAGTCATGAGCTGCTCGCGCGCCGCCGCCCGAAACGTATCACCGGCTGCCAGCATCACCGATTTTCCTTGCGACTGAAAATACTTCGCAAGCTTGCCAATCGTTGTGGTCTTGCCGGCACCATTGACCCCCGCAATTACGATCACGAAGGGTTTGGCAGTCGATACATCAAGCGGTTGCTCTAGCGGCGAAATCAAATTCACGAGGGCCGTTTTGAATTCCGTTTGTAGGCTCGCGCCATCGGCGATTTTTTTCTCGCGTTGCACACGCTTTAAGTCGCCGATCAATTGCGTGGTTGCGCGAATGCCCACATCCGCCGAAACCAGCGTGGTCTCTAGTTCTTCGTAAAGCGCGTCATCAATTTTTGGATAACGCGAAAATAAATCGGTCACGTCGGTGGAAAGCACCGCACGTGTTTTCGCAAGCCCCGCTTTTAAGCGTGAGAGCCAGCCGGTGGGCTTTTCGTCAGCAAGTGCGGGGTTAGAAACAGCAGGCGTTTTTGCCGCAGGCTTCTTAGAAAAAAATGAAAACAAAATGAAATCGTCCGAATACCGAAAACGCTATTTTAGGCGAGTGCGGGCGGTTT
Organism: Burkholderiales bacterium; assembly: GCA_043772475.1. Lineage (GTDB taxonomy): Bacteria > Pseudomonadota > Gammaproteobacteria > Burkholderiales > Usitatibacteraceae > UKL13-2. Next base: position 4,156 of record JAYVGG010000378.1, on the reverse strand, counting down.
CACGCGGGTATATGTGGGCGTGCGAGGGGATGGGCTGCAAAGTAATGTGGATATTAGTGCTTGGCGATTTCAACGCCTCTTCGCCTCACGCGCGTCGTACGAATGCCGTCAAGGGCCGCCTCAATATCGCGCAACCACCCAACGCTTGCACCTTACCGTTAAACGGTATAAAATTTTTCTATGATCGCATCATTCAAATGCAAATACACGCAAGCGCTCTTTGAAGGCAAGCATGTCAAACGATTTGCGAATTTCGATGCCATCGCCGAGCGCAAACTCCAGCAAATAGAGAGTGCAGCCACCCTGGCCTTTCTGGCTTCACCACCGGGCAATCGTCTGCAAGCGCTGGTCGGAAACCGCAAAGGGCAGCATAGCATTCGCATCAACGATCAATTCCGCATCTGCTTTGTTTGGAAAAACGGCAGCGGGCACGACGTGGAAATCGTTGACTACCCCTCCTAATCAATTTAGAGGAAATCTATCATGACGAAACCCAAGAACAAAATGCGCGCCATCCACCCCGGCGAAATTTTGCGCGAAGATTTTCTGGCTCCACTTGCCATGACACCCAATGCACTCGCGACGGTGCTGCACGTTCCCGCGTCACGTATGAACGACATCGTGCTTGAACGTCGCGCCGTCACCCTAGACACGGCCCTGCGCCTCGCCCGCTATTTCGGTGGCGATGCCCAGTCCTGGCTCAACTTACAAAACGCCTACGACCTAAAACGAGCCGAAAAAGAACTCGCACCAAAAATCAGCAAAGAAGTAATGCCCATGGCTGCATGAAGTCCATGCGATGTTCCCGGCGGCATCTAGGTAGGGCGCGCACCGCGCACGCGGATCCCCAATGTTGGGCAACACCAATGCCCCAAACCCCGCGCCCCTATTAGGCTTTCACCCGTTTTGCCAATGCAATTAGTGGCGCTGGCACCGAATCTGATGCCGCCCAAAACGAATCGGCAAAGCGAAGCTCCATGGGAACAAGTTGGATTTCGTTCACAGCCCGAGTGCAGCGCGCTGCGCGCGCACGAGGCCAGCGATACCCGCTTCTGCCAGGGTGAGGAGTTGGTCAGACTGCGCGCGACTAAACGGCACGCCTTCAGCCGTACCTTGAATTTCGATAAAGCTACCGGAGCCGGTCATGACCACGTTCATATCGGTTTCGCAGGATGAATCTTCTAGGTAATCTAGGTCAACAATGGCGCCATGGCTACCGATGCCGACCGAAATCGCGGCGACAAAATCGCGAATCGGCGTGGCCTTGATGGCCCCCTTTGCGAGCAGCGTGCCGACCGCATCATGGAGCGCCACAAAGGCCCCCGTGATCGCGGCGCAGCGGGTGCCGCCATCGGCTTGAATCACATCGCAGTCAAGCGTGATTTGGCGCTCGCCCAAGGCTTTGAGATCGACCACCGCGCGTAGTGAGCGGCCGATTAGGCGCTGAATTTCTTGGGTGCGGCCAGTTTGCTTACCGCGTGCGGCTTCGCGGTCTGAGCGCGTGTTGGTTGCGCGCGGCAACATGCCGTATTCCGCCGTCACCCAGCCTTCGCCACTGCCTTTTTTGTGCGGCGGCACGCGCTCTTCCACGCTTGCGGTGCAGAGCACACGGGTGTCGCCCATGGCGATCAAGACCGAGCCTTCGGCGTGCTTGGTGTAAGCGCGCGTGATGGTGACGGGGCGCGCGTCGGTGGCACTACGGTTAAATGATCGGGCCATTAACGACTCACTTTTTTGAGTGCATCTTGGATTTCTAAAATTGCGCGTTCAATATCAGCATCGGTCACCACTTCGGCACCGGCTATCGGTAACTGGCTCGTGTTGCGAATCGAGGTGGTGAAGCCTTCCACCGGTTCTGTGCTGGTCACGGTTGCGGAAACCGGCTGGTCTTCTTGGCGCTCCCACGTAAGTGCTATCACAGAAAGATTATCGGAGTCCGCACCCGCTTTGGTTTCGGCCTCGTCTAATAGCTGTGGCACGAGCGTAAGCACATCGCTTTGCGTGAGCCTGGTCGCGATGTTGGCGCTATCGAGCGGCCCCCAAAAACCATCGGTGGAGAGAACGAGGCTATCGCCGACGTGAAGCCCAATCTCATCCGAGATGGTCATGCCGGGCGGCAGTACGCCGCCTAGACAGTTGTAAATTTTATTGCGCTCAGGGTGAACTGCCGCCTGCGCGGGTGTGAGCACGCCCGCGCTAATGAGCTGCTGCACACGCGAATGATCTTCGGTCGCTGTTAAGAGCTTACCGTCACGAAATAAGTAGAGACGCGAATCGCCCGAATGCGCCCATGTGGCGCGGCCTTTTTGGATAATGCAGGCCACAACGGTGGTGCGCGGACACTCCAGCATGTCGTTACGATCAGCGTGGGCAACAATGGCGCGATGGGCGGCGTTAATGGCGGATTCTAAAAACTCACGCGGCCGTCGTAGCACGCCGGTTGCGGCTTCTTGTTGAAAGCGGGTGGTGATGGTGTTCACGGTGACTTCGGCGGCAATCTCGCCGCGCGCATGGCCGCCCATGCCGTCCGCGATCACCATCAGCAATACATCGCGCGAATACGAATAGGCCAAACGATCTTGGTTGTTTTTGCGGCCGCCAACGTGGCTGTCTTGATAAATAGTGAAGCGCATTGCCGTGTCCTAAAAAATCTTGCGGTTAAGCGTCGCCTTGAGGCGATCTGTCATGCTCGAAAAATAATCTTCATTGCTCACAGCCGCAGGGGCCGGCTCGGACGGGCTTTCGGTCACTTCTTTGCGTAATGCTTTTTGCAATTCAAACGCGGTCTGCGGCCTCGTCAGATGATCTACCTTTAAGCACCAATCGACAATCGTGGTCAATTCATCGGAAAAAATGGCCGGCGTGAGTAAGCGCGTAGGCACCAGCGCATCCGCTTTCACGCGGTCCGGGGCCGCCTGCGGTGCGAGCCCAGTGAGGCAGGTGTACATGGTGGCACCAACAGCGTAAATATCCGTCCACGGGCCGTGCAGCGCTTGGTCGCCGTACTGCTCGGGCGCCGCGTAGCCAGCCGTGTACATGGGGCGCAGCTTTGGGGCATCGCTGGTGAGGGTCTGGCGGGCCGCGCCAAAATCAAGCAGCACCGGCTTACCTTCCATGGTCACGTAAACGTTTGAGGGCTTGATGTCGAGGTGCAGGAGTTTTTTAGCGTGAACTTCGCGCAGGCCGTTTAGGAGCAGCGTAAAAATGCGGCGGAAAAAACTTTCGGTAAATTCATCGCGGTGGCGCTGAATATGGAAATGCAGTGTGCGGCCACGCACGTACTGCATGACCATGTAGACGGTCTCGTTGGCGCGGAAAAAATTTTCAACGCGTACGATGTTAGGGTGCGCGATCGTCGCCAACGCGCGCCCTTCTTCAAAAAAACATTTAAGCCCGTGGCGAAACACCGCCTGATGCTCCTCCGAGGCAACCTCGACGATGGCACCGCTGGTTCGCATCACCAAGGCGGAAGGCAGATACTCTTTTATCGCAACCGCCGCGCCATGCTCATCGCGCGCAAGGTAAACAATCGAAAACCCGCCCGATGAGAGCAGTTTCTCAATCGTGTAGTTTTTCAATTGGAAGCCATCTGGCAGCGGCTGATTGGATTGGGTTGCCATGGTTCCTGTTATCCCGCCCGGCTGCGGCTGGGGTGTACGTTATAATTTATGTATGAAAGCAGTGATTGTAATGAAAACTGCTCGCTCCGCCGGGAAATGCACGCCACGTCCATCACCTGATCGCGGTATCAAACTTCAGAACAACGAGAAATCCAGCCCACTATGGCCTCTAAAATTAAAAGTATGACCGGATTTGCCGCCGTTACTGGCGAGGTCGTCGGCGGGCGCTTTGCGCTTGAGCTTAAGAGTGTTAATCATCGCTATCTCGAATTTCAAACTCGGATGCCAGAAGACCTGCGCGCGATGGAGTCCGCTATGCGCGATCTGGTGGCGGCATCGCTTACGCGTGGCAAGGTCGAGTGCCGCGTGGCCTTTACGGCGGTAGCAACCAAAGAAACGCTCGCCCCGAATGAGGCCGCATTAGCCGCCCTGCATGATTTACAAAGTGCGATTCAAAAGCGCTTTACGGCAGCACCACTGTCGGTATGGGAAATCATGCACGCGCCGGGGGTCATGGCAGCGGAAACTTTTTCGAG
>JAYVGG010000377.1:0-2557 GCA_043772475.1 Burkholderiales bacterium | reverse complement strand
GGCACCGATTTCGCGGCCGCCGCACGTAAGCTTGTTCCGCCGAATTCGCTGCCGATGTTGCTGCTCTCGTCGAGCACCGGTGCAAGTGAAGAAAGTAGGCTTCAAGCTGGGCTCTTTTCGGTCACGTTGAGTAAGCCACTCAAGCAATCACTCCTCTTTAACGGCCTCATGGAAGTCATGGCCGATGCCAAGCCGAACCCCGAGCGCGACACCCCGGCAGCCGAGATCGACAGTGGACTCGCCGCGCGCCTCCCGCTACGAATTTTGGTGGCGGAAGACAACGAGCTCAATCAGCTCGTGATCACGCGCATCCTCGCGCGCTTGGGCTATACGGCGCACATTGCCGAGGATGGTGAGGCAGCGCTTTCACTTATTTCGAGCAGCACCTTTGATATTGTCTTCATGGATCTGCAAATGCCCGTGATGGACGGGCTCACCGCTACGCGCCATATCCGCGCAAATAATGCGATTGCGAATAAACCCATCATCATCGCGATGACCGCGGACGCCATGGCCGAGGACCGGGAGCGATGCCTAGCGGCGGGCATGGATGATTACGTGCCGAAACCAATTTCGCCCAAAAGCGTTGCGGCGGCCCTCGTTAAATGGGGCGATAAATTGGCAGGAGCCAAAGGGCTGGGCTAGGTTTTCAGGGTCACGCTGAGCCACGCAAAAACGCCAAAGCCCGCGCCCCTATTGGGGTTTGGCTACATGAACGCTACATGAACGTTACTTGAGCGCCTCTCGAAGCCAGCCATCAATCATCTGTTTTTCGTAGCGCAGCGGCTCGTTAGAAAAATACCGATTGTGCTGGTGCAAGTAATTCATGCTCGACAGTCGAGATTCGCCAGATTTGACAACCCGCCCCTCGGTTTCGAGCGTATAGCGTAGCCGCATGGACGGCCAATCCGCCGTGCCACGTAGTACGCGCACCTCGCGGCCATGCCGAAAATTCTGCTCTTCCGTACCGGCCAAGTCGATGTCGAGCACCTCGATGGCTAGGTTTTGCGATGCCGCCATTTGCGCGCCATACTTCTCGAAATGTTTTTGGATTTCCGCAAGCGCACTCGCGCGCGCGTGGGGCATGAAGGGTAGATCAACAAAATTTTCTGGCTCAATAAACTTAACCGTCACACCCGCGTGGGCCGTGCTGGCCACGACGCTCATGAGTGAAATAAAAAGCAGGGTTTGCGTTTTCATCATGCATCCTTTCAGCGAGAAACAGAGCCCTATCTTACGCCGTTCTCAATGACTAAAACGGGCTAACTTGGGGTCGCCTGAATACCGCGCCATTGGCTGGAACGGCAATAGGGGCGCGGGGTTTTGCTTGTTGCTGCGTTCTTTAGCGCGTCGCTTTGCTCGAAAACACCCACAGTAGCGCAAACGTGAGCGCACCGTTCACGATCAATAGCTCAATGCCCAGCTGAAACCCGGCCGGGTTGGCGGCAAGTGCGCGTTGTAGCGCGAACGAGGCGAGGGGGGCGACGACAACAGCGACGAGCAGCCCGCGATTAAGCGTGCGCTTGGTGAAAAGCCCAAACATGAAAAGCCCAAGCAAGGGGCCGTAGGTGTAGCCCGCGAGTTTCAAAATCGTGTCGATGATGGAGCGATCATCAACCCACCTAAAGACCATCACGAGTACGAAAAATAGCAACGCGAAGGCGATATGGGTAATTTGACGCGTGCGCCTTGCTTTTGCCGCGCTTAAATCCGTGCGTTTTTGTAAGCCGAGAATATCAATACAAAACGACGAGGTGAGAGCCGTGAGAGCGCCATCGGCACTGGGAAAAAGCGCTGAAATGAGTGCGATAAAGAAAATAATCTGCACCCATTCCGGGAAGTGCTGCATCACGACCGTCGGGAACAGGGTATCGCCACGTGCGCTAACACCGTGCGCCTCGGCGAACAGCGCTAAGAATGCGCCGAGGATTAAGAAGAGCAGATTCACCACCAGTAGCACCAGGCTAAACAAAAGCATATTTTTTTGCGAATCGCGCAACTTTGCCACGCTAATATTTTTTTGCATCATCTCTTGGTCTAGCCCCACCATGGCAATGCCGATGAAGGCACCGCCGAGCACCTGCTTGACCCAAAAGCCGGCCGCGTTTGGGTCGGTATTCCAGATGCGCGTGAGCGGGCTCGTCTGCAAATCGCTGGCGAGCTTGGGCCAATCGCCGCCCAAGGCGTTGCCAAGAAAAACCACACAGACGACGAGGCCGCCCAGCATCCCCGCCGTTTGCAGGGTGTCGGTGAAGACGATTGTTTTTACCCCCCCTTGAAACGTGTAGAGCCAGATCATCAAGAGAATTACGCCCGTGGTGGCGGCAAATGGAAAGCCCCAACGATCAGCCACCAAGAGCTGAAGCACGGCCACGACAAGGTAAAGTCTCGCGGTGGCCCCCAAGGTGCGAGAGAGAATGAAAAATAACGCGCCCGTTTTATGCGCGGTGGGGCTAAAGCGCTGGCCGAGGTAATCGTAAATCGAGGTTAAACGTAACCGGTAATAAAGCGGCAGTAACACCGTAGCAATCACCATAAAACCGATCCAATTGCCAAT
>JAYVGG010000376.1:0-5749 GCA_043772475.1 Burkholderiales bacterium | reverse complement strand
CGTTGCTCCTCCTAGCAGGGTAAAGCCTGCGTCGTCGTCGCGCCTTGCTAGGAAGCCTGCAAAACGCACACTCATAGCCGTCCAACTGCCGTTTCTAGGTTGAAACGTTTACATCGACCCCCCAATTTGGCGCGACAGACGATTGGTGACCGACTGACCTATGCCCTCCTAAGCGGCATTTTTGGCGCGGCCATCGGCTTTGTGTTGGCGTGGTTAGCTGGTGTTCACGCAACGCGAGGCGCTGCGGCGTTCGCGGTTGATTTCAGATACTGGATGATGGTAAGTGGAGCGGCATTTGCAATCGTCGGGTTTCTGCTCGGCGAGCACGCCGGCACCGTCGTCGGCACGGTCATCAAGATAATCTTTGAGGCCGAACGTCCGCGTGACAATGACGTAAGCGGGGTGATTCTGGTGCTCATCGTCATCGCGGTTGGCGTCTGGTTCTGGCTTTCCAGTTGACGCGTTGCGCGCCCCGCTCGGGTCGCGCTGCCGTTCTTCGTGTTGATGGTGCTGGCGGTGGGGTTGATCTACGTGTTTCCGGGGATCGTGACTTGGCTGCCAGGGAAGATGGGCCGAGGCGCGCTACCCCAGCACCACAAACGCCGCCATGCGCGCGGCGCGTTTATCAAACGTGACCGTATGCCGACATCCGGCCTGTTTACCAAGCTCTGCAATGATGGCATCACTAAAATCAACACCTGCGCGCGTTAATTCACCCAGCGCCGCCCAGGCCACGGTTTTATTCTCGATCACGAGCTCGTCCGACTCCAGTAGTCGGTGCAAAACACCAGCAACGGCGGGGGGTTTCAGCCCGTAGGCACTTTCGAGCACCCACACGAGCTCGCACAGCGTGACAAGCGCGATAAAGCCGGGCGCGTCCTTTGACAGTGTTGCGATAGCGCGGTTGGCGAGCGCACTCTGCTTCGCATCGTCCTGTGCGAAAAAGCGCACGAGGACATTGGTATCAAGCCCAATCACGGCTTCACGAGCCCACTTGCGCGCGCCCTCACGATGCGATTCATCGCCTCAATCGAAACCGGCTTCTTGGGCCTCGGCACACACCCCTTAAGGCTCGCAATGCTCGATTTGATGGGCACGAGCAGATAGCGCCCGTCGGGAGCCGATACGAAATCGATCCGATCCCCAGCCTCAAGACCAAGTGCGTCACGAACCTGCTTCGGTAAGGTGAGTTGACCCTTCGATGTCAATGTGGCGACGGACATAATGATCCTTACATTTTTAATGAATCCTTACTTTATGGCAAGGAACACACGTTGTCAACACGCGCCATCACCAGCGTCTGGTGGCGAAATCCAGACCGACCGCGCTCATCACATCCTCCCGCCCGCACAATCCTCCCTCATAATGGCGCTTTCCCCCAACACGGCACCACGCCCATGTTCTCTGCCCCGCTCTCGCTGACCACCGAAACCGCCTTCGAGCTCCCCGCCCACCTGCACGAGGTGAGCACCGGCAACCCGTGGGTCGCCGCCAATCTCAACGACCGCGATGTCACCAGTTTTTTAGAAGCGCCTTGCTTCGATAAGCGCGGCAATTTGTGGGTCGCTGATATTCCGTTCGGGCGCATTTTTCGCATCACGCCAGAGGGCGAGTGGGAGCTGATCGTCAAGTACGATGGCTGGCCGAATGGGCTGAAGTTTCACCCTGATGGCCGACTCATCATTGCGGACTATCGGCATGGCTTACTCGCGCTGGAAATTGATGAGCGAAAAATTTCGCCGTTTCTCACCCACTACATTTCGCAGCGTTTTAAGGGTGTGAACGACCTCACATTTGCCAGCAACGGCGATCTCTACTTCACCGACCAAGGCCAAACCGGCTTGCATGACCCGACCGGCTGCGTGTATCGCATGAAGGCGAGCGGCGAAGTGCAGCGCCTACTCGATAACGTGCCGAGCCCGAATGGTTTGGTGCTCAATGCCGATGAGGACACGCTCTTTGTCGCCGCCACGCGAGACAACGCGATCTGGCGCGTGCCATTGGTCGATAGTGGCGTTTCAAAAGTCGGCAAGTACATCCAGCTTTCCGGCGGCAGTGGGCCCGATGGCATCACCATGGATAGCGATGCCAATCTCTTCATCGCGCATCTGGGCATGGGCTGCGTGTGGCAGCTTGATAAACGCGGTGAGCCGAAGTATCGGATCGATTCCTCGCGCGGCGATTGGACGACGAACGTTGCGCTGCATCCGTTTCACTCCAATGAACTTTTCATTACCGAATCGCAAACCGGTGTGGTGTTAAAGGCGACCTTGCCGATGTATTGATCGGCTGGAAACCTAATAGGGGCGCGGTGTTTCAGGTATTTTGCAAATAATTTTTCTGCGAGGACATATGAAATTACGCGCAACCCTTCTTTCCTGCCTACTTGCCCTCACCGGTGTCGCACACGCTGCCCCCGACGCTACGCGCATCACGCTCGTGGTCCACGGTGGCAGCGGCACCATCACACGCAAAACCATCACGCCGGAAATCGAAGCGCAATATCGCGCGGCGCTTGAGCGCGCGATGGCAGCTGGCCACGCGATTCTCGCCAAGGGTGGTAGCGCCACCGACGCAGTGGTGGCGACGATTAAAGTGTTTGAGGACGACCCGCTATTTAATGCTGGCAAAGGCGCTGTCTTCACCGCCGAAGGCCGCAATGAATTAGATGCCTCGATCATGGATGGCAAGAGCGGCCAAGCGGGTGCGGTGGCGGGCGTGACGACGATCAAAAACCCGATCACCGCTGCGCGTGCTGTGATGGATAAAACCAAGCACGTGATGCTCTCTGGTGCGGGTGCGGACAAATTCGCAGCCGAACAAAAACTAGACATTGTTGACCCTAAGTATTTCTACACACAGCACCGGTGGGATCAACTGCAAAAAGCGCGTGACGCGAACAAAATTCAGCTCGATCACGATGGCAAGAGCGACGCGAAAAAAGTAAGCGCAGCAGAGATCGCGCCGTGGATGGTGGACTACAAATACGGCACGGTGGGTGCTGTCGCCCTCGATCAAGACGGCAATTTAGCCGCAGGCACCTCAACCGGTGGCCTCACCAACAAACTCTACGGCCGCATCGGCGATTCGCCCATCATCGGCGCGGGCACTTATGCGGACAACGCGACAGCGGCAGTCTCCTGCACGGGCACCGGTGAATTTTTCATGCGCGGCATGGTGGCGTACGATGTCGCCGCACGGATGCGCTACGCGAACACAAGCATGGCGGATGCCGTCGATCAAACGATGGCGCAGGCACTCACTGGCAAAAAAGGGCGCGGTGGATTGATTGCGCTCAACGCCAAAGGCGAAGTGAAATTTGGCTTCAACACCGAAGGCATGTATCGCGGCGTGATGCGCGCGGATGGCAAGGCGGTGGTGCAGATTTATGCGGAGTGATGCTGCGTGAATTGTTGCAGCAGGCCGAAAACCCAATAACGGCGCGGCTTTCGGCCTTGCAGCGCGGATGGAGTGCGGCGTAATCCGGATTGGTTACACAACGCGCACGTGCGTCCCGGATTACGTTTCGCGTAATCCGGGCTACGGTCACTGACTTCGATACGTCGTATCCCCATACGGTGCCGCCACAAATTCCGCCCGCTTTTCCGCCTCAGCTGAATACGCCGACAGCCCCGGAAACCGCGCCACTGCTACGATTTCAGGCATCGTCATCTGCGTAAAGTGCCATGCGACTGCCGTAGTGATGCCTGCTTGATTGATCGTCTCGCGCGTAGCGGGAAGCGATGCGCGCTTGAGTTCGGCTTCGAGCGCATCGTAGGCCGCGAGCAATTGCCCGGTTACGCGTTCCATCCACGGCGCGTGCAGCTTTTCCGCTGGGCGCAGGTTTTTTTCGTAAATAATTTGCACACTTTTTTCGCACGCCGCGAGGGCTAAGCCGATGACCCGAAGCGATTGTTGACGCGCGTGAGGGTCTCTGGGCATGAGACTCTTGCCAGAGCCTGCCAACGCCTCCGCGTAGTCGAGGATAAGATTGGAATCCATGAGCACAGTGCCATCATCACAGATAAGGCTTGGCGCTTTGACGACGGGGTTAATCGCTTGGAATTGCGGGAACGTGCGAAACACCGAGAGCGGATCGTGCTCGAATTTGAGGCCGAGTAACTGCATCGAAATCGCGACGCGGCGCACATAGGGGGAGTCGAGTATGCCGATGAGTTTCATGGTTTCGTTTCTAACGGAGGATTGTAATAAAGAGTTTAGCGTATTGATCCGCTGCGAGGCTTTTGCACAACCGCAAAAGTGACGACCGCTGGAAAGCCAATGGCGGAGCGGATTTTCAGCCCGTTAGCACTTGCCACTATATTGCAGAGCGCGCAAATTGCATTACGCGCGAAGTCCAATTGTGAACCGCGCGCAGATGGGAGGTTATCGCTTGCATTTAGAAATTCGATTGGCTATATTGGCTTTGGCGCATTCGTAGTTCCACTGAAATTTATGGAGATAACAATGCTTATTGCCCCCCCCCCCCCGCACTCTAGCGTTTTTCCTCTTACTCTCAACCACGATGATGGCATCGTCGGCGGCAGTGTCTGAAATTAGTCAACCACCAACGCAAAAAATCAGCGCCCTTAGCCAAGCCCGTCTTTCAAGCGCTCCACTTTCCGCGCGCCTCAACGCCCCAGAAACTAACGAGCGCGTGGATCCAGAGGTTACCTTCGCAGACCCCGACTCAGAACCGCAGACTCAAAACGATCGCGCGCCACATGAAAAAGCAGGGTCGCTGAAGCAGCTTGATCCCAGCCTTTCAAAATCTTTTTTGCTTAACGCTACCAAGGCGACGGGTAGCCCGCGTATTGTTGTAGGGCGCTACAGCACCTCTCAAGGATTGCAGGTCGGGTACGAAGCTGAAACGGGCAAGCGAATTCTGTTTCGTTCACGTTTCCTGCCCGGGGGTGGGGGGTCGGTGCAGATTTTGCACCTCGACTCCGAATCAGGAAAGATCGTTCACCTCGTCGGCAAATCAAAGGCGGTGGATGCTTCAGGCAACCCGGTGAGGGACATCAGCGTTGGCGGGATCGACATGCGCGCCTTCAAGGAGACGAGCCGCAGTAACAGTGCGGAGCATAAGGAGAAAGAGGCGCAGCTCAAAAAATTTGTGGGTAGCGATGCGGGGCAAGCGCTTCTCGATGCCGTGCCCGCGCTGTACGCGACGCTCGAGTCCATCGAGGAAGACCCAGCGGCCGCGAAGCTGATGGAGCCGTTCGGCGCGATTGCGATGGCGCTGCAATTAAGCGCAAAGGAGTTTCGCGGGTTCAAGCATGCTGACAAAATTTTGGATGCAGCCACCAACAAGAAGCTGCGCGATGCCTGTGCACCCACCGACATCTGCGTGTTCCGTGGAAAACGCTTTATGGTGCATCGTGAAGGGCTATTCGATGCCTTGAGTGGTCATCGGGGGATCGTGGGTAAAAAAAAATCCCTGAACAATGACTTTCTGGATTCGCCGAGTGGGCTGGGCGTGGTGTTGCGGCCAAGTAGCCAAGCCCTACTACAGCAATTGACCCAAAGCGATAGCGCCGCCGCTGGCTTTCGACGGAAGGACGGTAATGGCAGTTGCGACACCATCAATAATGCGAATTTTGGCCTCTGCGGCTTCATGGATGTTTTCGGCCTCGGCGGCATCAACCCTGGCCAAGTATGGACGCGCCAGTGCTTTGGACATGACTACTGCGATTGCGCCTATGGCGTGCTCGCATGCCTAATCTCGACCCCAGAGGGATGCGGTGCG
>JAYVGG010000375.1:0-15955 GCA_043772475.1 Burkholderiales bacterium | reverse complement strand
CGCCGCTACGCGCGCGCGCGCGCCGAGCCCGCGTGGGCGATGGGGTCAGCCACCGGGGGCTTACGTGCGTTATTCGCGAGTGAGGACGCAGCGCTCACGTGGGCGCGCAATCGTGGGCTTGCCCTCCTCGAAAAATCTCCCACGCTAAAAACGCTTTTCACCGATTACGCCAGCACCGCGTAAAATAGCCGGGAACCAAGCAGGGCGCGCGCGTTCATAGCATCACACTTTTATTTTTCTAAGGAATTTTTCGTGAGATTTCAATTTGCCGCAACCTTTATCGTCACACTTTTTGCGGTACTCATGCCCCTCATCGCAACCGCAACCGCCAACGCGGACGCTATCAAAGCCGAGCTCGAAAAGCGCTACCCAGAAGTCAAGGTAGAGCGCGTGACCGCCACCACGTTCAACAATCTTTTCGAGGTGTTCGCAGGCGGCGAAATTTTTTACACCGACGAAAAAGCGACCTTCATCATCTTGGGTAAGGTGGTGGACCCAAAAACGCGCGCCGATTTGACCGAAGCGCGTCTGGCCAAACTGAGTGCGATTAAGTTTTCGGATCTCCCCTTGGAGTACGCCATGAAGCTCACGCGCGGCAATGGCTCCCGCAAGATTGCCGTTTTTGAAGACCCAAACTGCGGCTACTGCAAGCGCTTTGAGCAGGGCATCGCCTCGATGGATAACTTTACGGCCTACATTTTTATGTACCCAATTTTGGCGGCAGACTCAGCCGAAAAATCGAAGGCGATTTGGTGCTCGCCTGATAAATTAAAGGCGTGGCAAGATCTCATGCTGCGCGATAAGCTGCCAACAGCAGCGGGCACCTGTGCGAACCCAATCGACAAAATCGTGGCACTCGGCCAAAAGATGCGAATCAATGGTATTCCGGTTACGTTTTTTGAAGACGGGGAGCGTATTCCCGGGGCGATTACCAAAGAAATGATCGAAAACAAGATTGCGGCGATTGCTGCGAAGAAATAGCCGGAAAGCCGCGCCCTACTTAGGGTTTAGCTCGTAGCCGCGCGGCAGCAGCACCCACATTTTGCCGGCTTGCTTCATCTTGCCCGCCGTGGCCCCTGCGGTGTCGCCAAAGCCCCAATAAAAATCGGCGCGCACGCCGCCCGCTATCGCGCCACCCGTGTCCTGCGCTACCATCAAGCGCGTGAGCGCATCTTTGGTGCCGGGGTAGGTGGTCGATAAAAATACCGGCACGCCGAGCGGAATCACGCGGTGATCTACCGCTACCGAGCGCTCGGCGGTGAGCGGCACGCCTAGCGTGCCGATGGGGCCGGTGAGATCCGGCGCTAACTCCTTAAAAAATATATAGCTTGGGTTGGTATTCATAAACTGCTGAACTTTTTGCGGGTTACGTCGCGCCCAGTCCTTCATGCCGTCGAGCGAGGCGCGCGCAAGTTTCAGCTCGCCACGTCGCACGAGTGCCCCCGCTACCGAGCGAAACGCGTGACCGTTTTGATCCGCATAGCCCACGCGCAGCATCTTGCCGTCGGTTAATTGAATCTGGCCTGAGCCTTGGATTTGCAAAAACAGCGCTTCGATTGGGTCATCCACCCAGACGATTTCTAGCCCCTTGAGCGGTGCGCTCGCGCTATCAATCTCGCTTCGCTCAAAGTAGGGCAGCACCTTGCCGCCCACGATGCGCCCGCGTAGCCGCCGATTTTTAAGGTCGGGGTACATTTCAGACATATCAATGGTCAGCAAATCGGGCGGGGTCGCATAGAGCGGGTAGCGAAACTTTGCGGTTTTGGTGCGGCTTCCGCGCAACAGTGGTTCGTAATAACCGGTCACGGTGCCGCTCTCGGTGCCATCCAGATTTAGCGCTTGGTAGGGCTCGAATTCTGATGCAAAAAACCGCTGTATCTCACCACGCGGCCGTTGCCGTGTGGCCTCCGCTTTGGCGCAAACGGCGGCCCAAATCGGCTCCGCTTTCAAGATCGGGCAACCTTGCAAAAACGCGTAGAGAGCACCCGACGGATCATCAGTGCCCCACTGCTTCACCTCGTTCCACGCCACGCGCACGAGCCGCCCGCGCAAGGGCTCGGGCGGTGCCGCCACGTCGTCGCGCTCAGAGGGAAAGTTCGGCAGCGGTGTGAGATCGGGCTTGGCCGGGGTACACACGGTACACGCCGGGCAGACCGGGCAAATGGTGGCGACGCCAGCAACCGAGAGCGGCACGTTGGCGCGCTCTGGGGCACGCGCGCAGGCGCTGAGGGCGGCGGTGAGCGACACCGCTAAAAGTGGCCACGCTAAGCGCCGCAATGGGCGCGCAAACAAAGGGGATTTAGACATCCGCGAAGTATACAATTGCACTAGTGCGTTGCGGTGGTCGCAGGCTAGGAGTGGCAAAAATGATCTGGGTATTTTTACAAGTGGGCTTGGCGTTTGGCGCGGCGGTGGCGATTGTCTGGTGGACGTGGCCTAAGGAGCGGGGTGACAAAGCGACACCGCCAAAAGAGCCGCCACAACCTTAGCGCGTAGTCGGCGTATTGGCCAAAAGCAGCGCGCCTATTGGCGTTTCAGGCGATGCCCGAAGCTTAGTGCAACACCCTCGGCACCGATAAAGTAAATTCTGGAATCATCGCCTCAAACTTAGTCCCGTCTTCGGCCACCATCTGGTAGCTGCCGCGCATGGTGCCGACTATCGTGTTGATTGAGGAGCCAGAGGTGTAATCAAAGTGCTGGCCGGGCTGCAAAATCGGCTGCTCGCCAATCACGCCGACCCCGCGCACTTCCTGCACCTGTTGATCGGCATCCGTGATGACCCAGTGGCGGCTCATGAGCTTAGCGGCCACATTGCCGGTGTTTTCAATGCGAATCGTATAGGCGAAAACGTACTGATCGTTTTCCTCATCCGATTGATCGGGCAGGTAAAAAGACTGGGCGTTAACGCGGATTTCATAACGTTTTTCTTCCATGCGTGAATCGTACCACGTGGGTGTCCCACGAACTTCGCGTAAAATCTGCCTATGAAAAATTTTCGCTTTCGTTTAGCGCCCTCTATTTTGTCTGCCGACTTCGCCAAGCTCGGTGAAGAAGTTCGCGCTGTCATTGCCGCCGGGGCCGACGTGATTCATTTTGACGTGATGGATAACCATTACGTGCCCAATCTCACCATCGGCCCGATGGTGTGCGCCGCCGTGCGCCCCCATGCAAAGCGTGCCGACGGCACCCCCGTGCCGATTGACGTGCATTTGATGGTGAAGCCGGTCGATGCGCTGATCCCGGCGTTTGCCAAAGCGGGGGCCGACATTATTTCGTTCCACCCCGATGCCTCCGCGCATGTGGATCGCACGCTGCAACTCATCCGTGAAAATGGCTGCAAAGCAGGGCTCGTGTTTAACCCCGCCGCGTCACTTGATACGCTCGACTACGTGATCGACAAAGTCGATCTCATCCTCATCATGAGCGTGAACCCCGGTTTTGGCGGGCAGCAGTTTATTGCGTCGGCCCTCACCAAATTAAAGCAAGCCCGCGAGCGCATTACCGCGAGTGGCCGTGATATTTGGCTCGAAGTCGATGGTGGTGTGAAGATCGACAACATCGCCGAGATCGCCCGCGCAGGGGCGGACACCTTGGTGGCAGGCTCGGCTATTTTCAATACGCCTGATTACGCCAAGACGATTAGTGCCATGCGCGCCGAGCTCGCGAAAGTGGGGGCGTAACATGCACGAGCCAAAATCTGATATCACCCCAAACCCCAATAACGACGCGGAGTTTGACGATGCTGCTGTCGTTGCCACGGCCGCAGAACCTAAAAAAATCCGCTATCGCGCGAAGCCAAAATTTAGTTTTCCCATTCACGCCAAAGCGATCTTGCTTGATCTTGACGGCACCATGATTGATTCAGCCGGTGATATTGCCACTGCGGCCAACAAGCTCCGCGCGGCGTTTGGTTTCGCGCCGCTCGAGCTTGGCGTGATTCGTAATTTCATCGGTGCCGGCATCGCGAATTTAGTTGGGCAGACGCTGAAAGACTGCGTGGGCGAAGTCGGCCCCACCGCGCTTAAGGTTGCGGTCACGCAATTTGAGCGCCAGTACCAACTCTGTTTTGCCGACACCAGTAAGCCCTTTCCCGGTGTGCTCGATGGCCTGAACGCCATGAAGGGCGCGGGGTTTCGGTTAGGCTGCGTGACCAATAAGGCCAGCAAATTCACTGAGCCCTTGCTTGAGAAAGTAGGGCTGCGCGAGTTTTTCGAGATCGTGATTTCGGGCGATACGCTCGCTGAAAAAAAGCCCCACCCGCTCCCGCTCACGCACGCCGCAGCACATTTTGGCTGTGCGACCAAAGAGATGGTCTTGATCGGCGACTCGACGCACGATGCCGCTTGCGCGCGCGCGGCGGGCGCAGCCGTTTTCATCGTCCCTTACGGCTACAACCACGGCCAAGAATTACGCGGGCTCGATTGCGATGCGTTTATCGACGACGTGCCATCGGCGTTGAAATTCGTTAAACTGTTCTCCTAATCTTTTTTCAAATTCATCATGCGTGAGTTCAAAAATGTAGCGATCTGGTGGCGATGGCAAAACGCCCGCTGAGGCGCGCCGTTCGTGCAGTTTTCCACCCATCCGCTGACTTTTTTGTGAACCCATCATGACTGAAATCGAATTCGCGCACCTCGCGCAGTCCTACAACCGAGTCCCCGTCACGCTAGAAACGCTGGCAGATCTTGATACGCCGCTGTCGATTTACGTGAAACTCGCCAATACGAAGTACTCTTATTTGCTCGAGTCCGTCATCGGCGGCGAGCGCTCCGGGCGCTACTCGATCATTGGGCTGCCCGCGCGCGAATGGATCGAAGTACGAGACCGCCATGTGGTGGTGAAACGCGTAAACGCAGCTGGCCAAACTGAAATCGCTGAGCAGCATGATGTGGCCGACCCACTCGATTTTGTCGCCCAATACCAAGCCCGCTTTCGCGCCGCGCCCATCAAGGGGCCGCTCAGATTTGCGGGTGGTTTGGCGGGCTATTTTGCCTACGACACGGTGCGCTATATCGAATCAAAATTAGCCCAGCCGGGCGACACCCACTACCGTGAGAAGGCCGACCCTATTGGGGTTCCAGACATTTTGTTGATGTTGAGTGACGAGTTAGCCGTCGTCGATAATCTCTCCGGCAAGCTCTACCTCATCACCTACGCCGACCCCGCGCAACCTAACGCGTATGCGAATGCACGTGCGCGCTTGAGTGCCCTACGCGCGAAGCTTGAAACCAAAGCAACCCTGCCGCAGTACACGCCCACGGGGCATAAGGCCGCGCCCAAATCCGAGATCGGCAAAGAGGCCTTCCTTAGAGCGGCCGCGAAATCGAAGCAATACATCATCGACGGCGACATCATGCAGGTGCAGATTTCGCAGCGCATCTCGCAGCCCTTTGCAGCACCACCGATTCATTTGTATCGGGCGCTACGCGCGATCAATCCCTCGCCCTATATGTTTTATTTCGATATGGGAGATTTCCATATTGTCGGTGCCTCGCCCGAAATTTTGGTGCGTCAAGAAGGCACCAAAGTCACCTTGCGCCCGATTGCGGGCACCCGCAAACGTGGCGATACCCCTGAGCGCGATAAGGCGCTCGAGCTCGAACTCAAAACGGATGCCAAAGAGCTCGCCGAACACCTGATGCTGATTGATCTGGGCCGCAACGATGTGGGCCGCATCGCCAAAATTGGCACGGTTAAAGTCACTGAAAAATTTGTCGTTGAACGCTATTCCCACGTAATGCATTTAGTCTCGAATGTAGAAGGCGAGATTCGCGATGATGTCGCTCCCATGGATCTACTGCGTGCCACCTTTCCCGCCGGCACCGTGACCGGGACGGTGAAAGTGCGCTCGATGGAAATTATTGATGAGCTCGAGCCCTCGAAGCGCGGCATCTATGCGGGGGCAGTCGGCTATCTTGGCTTTGGCGATGGGACCCGGCACGGCAATATGGATCTCGCGATTGCGATTCGCACCGGGGTCATCAAAAACAACACGCTCTACGTGCAAGCCGCAGCGGGCATCGTGGCGGATTCTGTGCCCGAGCTCGAATGGCAGGAAACCGAAAACAAAGCGCGCGCATTGCTGCGTGCCGCTGAGTTGGTTTTCGCCGGCATTGATACCGAAGCGTAGAGGGAGACTGCCATGCTGCTCATGATTGATAACTACGATAGTTTCACCTACAACTTGGTGCAGTATCTGGGCGAGCTCGGTGAAGAGGTGCTGGTGAAACGCAACGACGAAATCACCGTTGCCGACATCGAAAAACTCGCACCCAAAACCATCGTCATTTCACCCGGCCCCTGCACACCGCTTGAGGCGGGTATCTCGGTCGCCACGATCGAGCGCTATGCGGGAAAAATCCCGATTCTCGGTGTCTGTCTTGGTCATCAGGCGATTGGGCAAGCGCTAGGCGGCAAAATAATTCACGCCAAAACCCTCATGCACGGCAAGACCTCCGACATCACGCACAACAACACGGGCGTGTTCGCGGGGCTGCCTTCGCCGTTCCGCGCGACCCGCTATCACTCGCTTGTGATCGAGCGTGAATCATGCCCGGCGGCGTTAACGGTGACCGCGTGGACGGCGGACGGTGAAATCATGGGGGTGAAACACAAAACGCTGGCGCTCGAAGGGGTGCAGTTTCACCCTGAGTCGATTTTGACTGAGCATGGTCACGCGCTGCTTAAGAATTTTTTGGTGGCGTATCGTTAGCCTAAGTTGGCGAAACGCGAGGTCGGCTTGGTGCGCGCGCTTCGCGGGGCACTTCCTCCTTTTCAAAGGAGGATTGAGGAGGATTTTCGGTCGTCGAGTAATCCCGCCTGCCAAATGTTTGCGCCGAGCCTATAAAACGCCTCAAGGAGTTTTCTGATGTTCACCGCCCAAGAAGCCATCACCCGACTCGCCGATAAACGTGAAATTTTCTTCGACGAAATGGTCGATTTTTTCCGTCAGGTCATGGAGGGAAAAGTAACACCCGTGCAGCTTTCTGCGATCTTGATGGGGCTACACGTCAAAACAGAAACCGTGTCTGAAATCGCCGCCGCCGCGCAAGTGATGCGCGAATTTTCGACCAAGGTAGAGGTGAATCTCCCGCATCTCGTCGACACCTGCGGCACCGGTGGCGACAAAACCCACACGTTTAATATCTCGACTGCCGCCGCCTTCGTGGCTGCGGCGGCGGGGGCCAATGTCGCGAAGCACGGCGGGCGTTCGGTTTCATCCTCATCCGGCAGTGCCGACGTGCTCGAAGGCTTGGGTGTGAATCTGAACCTCACCGCCGCCCAAGTTGCCGACTCAATTCGCGAAGTCGGGGTCGGTTTCATGTTCGCCCCCAATCACCACCCCGCCATGAAATACGCGGCTCCCGTTCGTAAAGAGCTCGGCATCCGCACTATCCTCAATATCTTGGGGCCACTCACCAACCCCGCCAATGCACCTAGCCAAGTGATGGGCGTGTTTCACCGCGATTTAGTCGGCATTCAAGCGCGTGTGTTGAAAGAGCTCGGTGCCAAGCACGTCATGATTGTGCATGGCGCGAATGGGCTTGATGAAATCTCTATTTCCGGCTCGACCGTCGTAGCCGAGCTCAAAAACGGCGTAATTAGCGAGTACGAAATTAACCCCACGCAATTTGGGCTCGCCAGCGCCCCTATCGAAGCGCTCAAGGCCGTCGATAAAGCAGCGTCAATGGCAACGGTGCGCGCGGTGCTCGATAACCAAGCGGGGCCCGCCAAAGATATCGTGATGCTGAACGCAGGGGCGGCAATTTACGTGGCCGGTTTAGCCGCCGATCTCGCCGGTGGCATCGCCAAAGCCCGCGTGGCTATTGAATCTCACGCTGCCCGCACGAAGTTAGAGCAGCTCGTTGCCTTCACGACAAATATCAAAAACTAGATCATGTCCGACATTCTCAAAAAAATCCTCGCCACCAAATACCAAGAAGTCGCCGCCGCCCGAGCCCGCGTGCCGCTTAGCGAGCTACGCGCGCGCGTAGCCGATGCGCCGCCTGCGCGCGATTTTGTGGGCGCTATTCGCGCTAAGCACGCAGCCGGGCACCCGGCAGTGATCGCCGAAATCAAGCGTGCCAGCCCAAGTGCCGGGGTTTTTCGCCCGCCCGCCGCCGGTGAGACCCCGTTTTCCCCCGCCCGATTTGCCGAAACCTATGCCCGCAACGGAGCCGCCTGCCTCTCGGTATTAACCGACCGCGATTATTTCCAAGGTTCGCCCGAAGACTTAATCGAAGCCCGCGCCGCCTGCGTCATTCCGGTACTACGCAAAGACTTTTTGGTCGATGAATACCAAATCTTCGAAGCCCGCGCCATGGGGGCGGATGCGGTGCTATTTATTATGGGTGCCGTTCCGATTGCGACCTTTGGTGAATGGGAAGCGCTCGCCGTCGAGCTAGGCCTAGCTGTTTTGGCCGAATCGCATTCAAAAGCTGAGTTGGAGCAGTCAATAACGCTCAAAACCCCGTTAATTGGCATCAATAACCGCGATCTCACCCGCTTCGTGACTGATCTCGGTACGACCATTGCGTTAATGCCCACGGTGCCGGCTGGTCGAATTATCATCACCGAAAGCGGCATTGCAAGTGCGAAATCGGTTGAAACAATGGAGGCCGCCGGAATTCACACCTACCTAATCGGTGGGGCGCTGATGGAGGAGGCCGATCCCGGTGCTGCCTTAGCCCGCCTTTTCGCGCAAAACCCACTGCGCTGAGCGATGTTGTACAAACACAACAGCCGCCCGTCTGCTAAGCGAAAACGCAGGGGAATACTTGAGTGAGCGCACTATTTTTGGCAATATGCACCGGTACTGCCGTTGGATTTGACGTTTCGTGATGGGGAAAACGCCGTCTCGGCGTTATACTATCTGCGTGACGTTTCTAACTGCCCCCAATTTATTCCAATCGGCACCAAGATTTTTTACTCGCTTTGCCAGAATTAGAACGCTCAAATTAACCAAAGGAGATTTTTGATGAAAATGAAACTTATCGCGCTTGCTGTTGCTGGTGCAACCCTAGCACCTCTCGCTGCAATGGCGCAAAACGCCAACCCTGTCACGCTTTATGGTCGCGCTTATGCAACCGTTGAGTCTGTTAAAGCCAGTGGCGGTTTAGCCGCGCCAATCGGCAGCCGTATTCGCGTTAGCGATCAGTCCTCACTGTTCGGTATTCGTGGCTCGGAAGATTTGGGCGGCGGTTTGAAAGGCATTTTCCAAATGGAAACCGCGTTCCGTCTCGATCAAGCTGGCACCGCGTTTGCTGGCCGTAACAGCATGGTCGGTGTTGAAGGCGGCATGGGCACCTTGTTCATCGGTCGTTGGGATACCCCGTTTAAGTCGGGCACCATCTCGGTTGATCCATTTGGTGATTTGACCGCCGGTGGCATTACTGGCGTGATGAACGACCGTTCCAACTTTGATCGCCGCGAGCAAAACGTGATCCAGTACTGGACACCAAATATGAGCGGTTTCCAAGGTCGCCTTAGCTACGCTGTGAACGAAGGCAAGACGGCAACGACTAATCCTTCCGCCATTTCGTTTAGCGCCACATACGCAAAAGGCCCATTTAACTTCGGCTACGCTAACGAGCGTCATAAAGATCAGTTCGTTAACTACGTTACGCGCGCATTGAGCAACACCGCTGGATCGTTTGAAAAAGGTCAAGCACTTTGGGCTACCGGCACGTTTGGTCCATTGAAGGCGTCGATTCTTCAGGAATATTTCCTGAAACAGAACAAGGCAACCACCTTGAATCCTAAGAACGGCAACGTTTCCACGATGCTGGCTTTGACCTACACGGCTGGAAAAGGTCAGGTTGCATTCTCGCATCAGCGCGCAACCGACCGTACCAACCAAATCGGTGTCGCAACGCTTGTTGACAACGCAAAATGCAAAATGAACACACTCGGTTATTTGTACAACTTCTCGAAGCGCACCACGTTCATGTCGCAAATCGCGCAAGTGAACAACGAGAAGACCGGCCAGTGTGATTTCGGTGCTGATCGTCTTGGCGTTGCAGCCGATCAAGATCCACGCGCCTTGTCAGTTGGCTTGCGTCACTTGTTCTAGGCTTTAAGTAATTTGACTTGCCAGACGGGCACCGGAAACGGTGCCCGTTTTGTTTTAGGAGCTTGTTTTGAATTTAGTCGATCGTTTTATATGCGAATTAGATAATGGCCTTCGCACCGTGTTTGCGCCCGCCCACGCGGCGCGCGTGTTGCCCGTGGCCAAGGTAGGCGCGCACACCCGCACAGACGACCCCAGCGCCCCCATAACGCGCGTAGCCTCTATCCGCCTCATGCGGGTGAACCACACCGGTGAAGTCTGCGCGCAGGCCCTCTATCAGGGGCAAGCCCTGGTGGCGCGCGAGCCTGCAACGCGCGCGCTGCTGGAGGCCGCCGCGAATGAGGAGCGTGACCACCTAAGCTGGTGCGCGCAGCGCCTCAATGCGCTCGGCGGCGCTACCAGCATGGCGAACCCCGTCTTTTACGCGGGATCCTTCGCCTTGGGCGTAGCGTCCGGGCTCATGGGCGACAAATGGAGCATGGGGTTTTTGGTCGAAACCGAGCGCCAAGTCGAGGCGCATTTGGAAGGCCATCTCGGCCAAATACCGGCTGACGATCTCGCGAGCCGCGCGATTATTGAAGCCATGCAGGCCGACGAGATCAAACACGCGCAAAGTGGCGAAGCGCACGGGGGTGTAGCGCTGCCAGGCCCGGTTAAAGCGCTCATGCGTGCGGGCTCACGCGTGATGACAACGACGAGCTACTGGATCTAAGCTTAGCTGCCCGTAAGCAGGAATGGCTGAAAGTCAGCACCCCTATTGGCGTTTCGGGCCTTGGCTCAATGGCGCGCACCGCAACAATTAGCGTTCAACAATCAGCCTTCAACAATCAGCCTTCAACAATTTCCACATCGTGCGTCACCAGCGCCGATTTCGCCAGCATGGCCTGGGCCGAACAATATTTTTCTGCCGAAAGCGAGACCGCCCGCGCCACCTTCGCGGCATCAAGACTTTTCCCCGTGACCACGAAGTGTAAATGTATCTTGGTGAATACTTTCGGGTCAGTTTCAGCGCGCTCCGCCGATACATCGACCACGCAATCGGTCACGGCAACACGCGATTTTTTCAGTATCAAAATCACGTCAAACGCACTGCAAGCCCCGGTGCCGATGAGTAGCATTTCCATCGGTCGCGGGCCTAAATTGCGCCCGCCAGCCTCCGGCGCGCCATCCATCACCACCGCGTGCCCACTGCCGGTTTCGCCCACAAATGTGACGTTTTCCACCCATTTAACCCGTGCCTTCATAGCTAATCTCCTTAGCGCACCAGTATAGCGTGAGCTTGTTTCCCCCGACACCCACTACAATCAAATTTGACAGAACCCCCTCAAATTCATTAAAATTTCAGGTTCCGCTAATTAAGTTTGTAATTGTCGACTTCTTATTAGCCAATCTTGGTGATGCCAGACCTGCCCACAGCACTGTGGCGGGTGTTGTAAGGCGCATCGGTGGGCACGCCGTAACGAGCGCCCGCACAGCCAAGCCCACGTTCCTAAGCCCACGCAGCCGATTCACTTGAGAGTTCTACACATGAAAACCTTTTCCGCAAAACCTGCTGATGTCGTGCATGACTGGTTCGTCCTTGACGCAACCGATAAAGTATTAGGCCGTGTTGCCTGCGAAGTTGCGCGTCGTTTGCGCGGCAAGCATAAGCCTGAGTTCACCCCCCACGTTGACACTGGCGATTTTATTGTCATCACCAACGTGGAAAAACTCCGCGTAACCGGCAACAAAGGCGAAGACAAAAAATACTATCGTCACACCGGCTACCCAGGCGGTTTGTACGAAACCAACTTCAACAAGTTGCAAGCGAAGCACCCTGAGCGCGTGCTTGAAAAAGCCGTCAAGGGCATGTTGCCAAAAGGCCCGCTTGGCTACGCCATGATTAAAAAACTCAAGGTCTACGCCGGTGCCACGCACCCGCATAGCGCGCAGCAGCCCAAAGAACTCTCCCTTTAAGGAATTTGATCATGGTTGGTAAATATCACTACGGAACCGGTCGCCGCAAAAGTGCGGTAGCACGCGTGTTCATGAAATCCGGTACGGGCGCGATTGTTGTTAACGACAAACCGCTCGACATTTATTTTTCCCGCGAAACCGGCCGCATGATCGTGCGTCAGCCGCTTGAGTTGGTCGGGTCGATGGATAAATTCGACATCATGGTTAATGTCTTCGGTGGTGGCGAATCTGGCCAAGCCGGTGCGGTTCGCCATGGCATTACGCGTGCCTTGATCGACTACGATGCAGCGCTAAAGCCCCAGCTTTCCAAAGCGGGCTTGGTGACCCGTGATGCACGCGAAGTCGAACGTAAAAAAGTCGGCTTCCACAAGGCGCGTCGTCGTAAGCAATTCTCGAAACGCTAATCGTCTGGTTGTGTTTCAAGCGCAAAAAGCCGCGCCTGCGGCTTTTTGTCCGTTTGGATTCCGTGCTTTTTCAACTTTTTTCGTGTTTTTTGGGCGAAAAATCACCGCACGTAAGGAACGCAACATGAACCCCCGACTCGAAAGCCTATGTTAAGTGGCATGAAACTTCGTGGCTCCTGGCGCAAGCTTCGCTCGCGCGTGGGTATCCGTGCGGATCGCGTGGCCATTCGCAGCCATGTGCCTTGGTACGTCAAGGCAGGTGGCTACGGTGTCGCGATGGGCATTGCGGCCGCGATTGCGTGGGTGGTGGTGGATAACAGCTACCGCATCACTGGTTTTAACCGGGACGAAGCGCGCGCGCAAATCGCCTCACTCAGCGAAGAGAATCAAAAGCTCAAAGTGGCGCACGATGCGGCTAAGAGCCTAGCCAACGAGCGCGAGAGCCAGCTTAAAGTCGAAAAATCGTCGATGAGCGAGCTCACCAAAAACATGGCGCAGTTGCAAGAAGAAAACGCCAACATCAAAGAAGATTTGGGTTTTTTACGCAACGTGATGTCGTCGGGCAGTGTGCCCGAAGGGCTTGGCATTTCAAACTTTAAGGTCGAGCCCGATGCGCTCCCCAACGAGCACCGCTATCGTTTGCTCCTCACCCAAGGCGGGCAGCGCAAACAAGAATTCAAGGGTAAGATTCAACTCGTGGTGCGTTATCAGCTCGCCGGCCAAAGTGCCACGCTCTCGGTGCCAACGGATGCAGAAGTTCGTGCGGCTGGTGGTGAGCTAGATTTTCGCTACTACCAAAAAATTGATGGCAGATTCAAAATCCCAGAAGGCGCGCAACTCAAGGCGGTGCAAGTTCGTGTGTTAGCCCTGCCTAGCTTTGAAGTGCGTAGTCAAAAAAGTCTTAACTTGTGAGGTCGCCATGTTTTCATTCGGAAATGGTCAAAAAGGTAATAAACCGAGCCCAATTGATAGCCTGATTGGCACCGGAACCGTCATCACCGGTGACGTGCAATTTACCGGTGGCCTGCGGATCGATGGCTTGGTGCGCGGCAATATCCACGCGGTCGGCGATAAGCCGGGTACGCTGGTGCTGTCGGAAACATCGAGTGTTGAAGGCGAGATTCACGTCGGGCACATCGTGGTAAATGGCACGGTGGCAGGCCCGATTCACGCTACCGAATACGTCGAGCTACTGCCCAAGGCGCGCGTGACAGGCGACGTGATCTACAAAACGATTGAGATCCATGTCGGTGCCATCGTGATGGGCCGCATGGCGCACGCGGCAGGTGGCGCGCAAAGTGATAAAGTGCTTGAATTCAAGCCCGCTGCTGGCAAGGCTTGAGTTTTAAGCGGCTCACCCCCATTTATTTGTTTTACCGGAGAAACACATGAACGACATGTCTATGATTCCCGCCCCCTTAGTCTTCACCGACAACGCGGCGCTGAAAGTAAAATCGCTGATCGAAGAAGAGGGTAACAACGACCTTAAGCTGCGCGTGTTTGTGACCGGTGGCGGCTGCTCAGGCTTGCAGTACGGCTTCACGTTTGACGAAGTCACCAACGAAGACGACACCATCATGGAAAAAAACGGGGTCAGCTTGTTGATCGACCCGATGAGCTACCAGTATTTGATTGGCGCAGAAATTGATTATTCTGAAGGCCTCGAAGGCGCGCAGTTCGTGATTAAAAACCCGAATGCTTCTAGCACCTGCGGCTGCGGATCATCGTTCTCGGCTTAGCAAAACGAAAAAATAAAAACGGAGGCGAAAGCCTCCGTTTTTATTTGTGGCGAGCGACTCACCTCGAAAGGGGGGCAAAAATAGTCGAGATTGTTGCCAAACCCCGCGCCGCTATTGGACTTTCGGCTATTTTTATACCTTAGCTTGGGTGTCAGACGGGTGAAGTCAGCCTGCGGTGACTGAGCCAAAAAGCCACACCACCGGCATGAGGAACGCGTTTCAAGCACTTTTTGCACGATAATTTATAACGCTCGTCACAAGCGAGAGTGCATCTCTTTAGGCAACCCAATTTTTCTACCCGAAAGAAGGATTATCGCCATGCTATCTGTCTGCGCCGCACTACACCCTTTTCGCCATACCAGCGTAGCTCTCGCCGTTAGCGTTTCAGTCTTGTTTGCCGAAGCGCAAACACCGGCACCGGCTACACCAGCAGCCCCCACAGCGCCCGCAGCAGCACCGGCAGCACCTGCGGCACCAGCCGCCGCACCCGGCGCGCCTAAGCCGTTCAAAGAGGTCATCAAGGACGCGAAAGAAACGGCTGGCTTTTTTAGCCTGTATCAAAAAGATGAAAAAGTTTGGATTGCGATTAAGCCCGATCAATTTAATAAACCATTTTTTTTCACCTACAACATCCCGCAAAGCGTGGGTGAGCGTGGCCTCTACGGCAGCCAGATGGGTGGTGCCGAAATGGCCGTCTTCAAAAAAATCGGTAACCACGTTCAGCTAATCGCCAAGAATGCAGCCTTTGTGGCCAAGGCGGGCACACCGCAAGCGCAGGTGGTGTCCGAGGCGTTCTCGGATAGTCTGATCGCGAGTACTGCTGTCGCGTCCGCGCCAAATGCCGACACCAAAGCCATCTTGATCGAGGCCAATAGTTTGTTGTTCTCTGACATCCCAGGCTACCTCACGCGGCTTGAGTCGGCTTACCGTATGCCGTTTGCGCTCGATGCCCGCAACACCAGTTTTTCGCGCATCAACAACACCGATTCGCTTACAGGCTTACAAGTACACGCGCACTTCAATGTCCCCAAACTCAACGCGCCACCACTCACGCCCCCGCCAACACCATCACCCCCGCCGCCTTCAACCGTGCCGGATCCGCGTAGTCTGTTCGTGAGCTTTTACTATAGTTTCGCCAAGCTCCCGGACGAGCCAATGGCACCGCGCCTTGCCGACGAGCGGGTCGGCCACTTTGTTTCGCGGGTGACTGATTTCACGGAAGACACGAGCGTGCAAACCAAAACGCACTACGTCAATCGCTGGCGTCTTGAGAAAAAAGACGCAGCAGCTGCCATGTCCGAACCCAAGCGACCAATCACGTTTTGGCTCGACAAAAACATCCCGCAAAAATACCGCAAGGCCGTTGAGGGTGGGATTCTCGAATGGAACAAAGCCTTTGAGCGCGTCGGATTCAAGAACGCCATCGTCGCCAAGCAGCAGACAGAAAACGATGATTTCGACACGATGGACGCGGGCCACGCCTCGGTGCGTTGGTTTGTCGGCGCGGATGTGGGCTTCGCCATTGGCCCATCACACAAGGATCCACGCACCGGCGAAATTCTTGACGCTGACATTGGCATGTCCGATGTATTCGCTCGCGGCGCACGTCGCATGGTGGCTGAGGACATCGGCAAACCGCACGTGTTCGATGCAGGACACCACGGCGCGATGTCGCATTCGCTAGGCCAGCAGAATCTATTCATGCAGTGCGGCTACATGGCAGAAAAAGCCCACGACATGCATTTCGCGCTCGATTTGCTCGACGCGCGCGGCATGGATTCGGCAGA
>JAYVGG010000374.1:0-8288 GCA_043772475.1 Burkholderiales bacterium | reverse complement strand
GCTCGGATCTGCCGCGTGGCTTCGAGGCCATCCATGCCGGGCATCTGGCAATCCATCAGCACAATATCAAAGCGCTGCGCTGCAAAACAGCGCACCGCCTCATGACCATCGGTGGCGTGAATGACATCAAAACCTTTGCGCCGCAAAATGGCGGTGCCCACTTCGGCGTTCACGGGCTCGTCTTCGACCAACAATACTTTTTTACCCGCGAATAAAATTTGCGTCTGTGCGGTATTCGGGTTGAGTGCTGGGGCTGTCGTGGGAGCCAGATCGACCATGAACGAGAACGTTGAGCCCTGACCCACGACGCTATGTAGCTCAATATCGCCACCCATGTGATGCACGATCTCGCTCGCAATCGCAAGGCCTAGACCGGTGCCGCCGTAGCGCCGTGTGGTACTGGCATCAGCCTGCGTGAAGGCACCAAAAATATGCAATTGTTTGTCTTCGGGCACACCGACACCGGTGTCTTCGATGGCGAACGACACCGCAGACGCACCAGCGCGCGATACACGCACCTCGATCTTGCCCTCTTCGGTAAATTTCACCGCGTTTGAAACAAGATTGAGTAACACCTGCCGCAACCTAACGGGGTCACCCAGCACAAATTCAGAGAGTGCGGGATCCACGACCGCGCTGAGCACAACGGCCTTACGGCGCGCAGGCTCGGCGAAAAGATCGGCCATTTCATGCACAACTTTGCGTAATTCAAACGGGGTCACCTCAAGCTGGATATGCCCCGCCTCGATTTTGGAAAAGTCTAGTACGTCATTCAATATTGCAAGCAGCGCCAAGCTTGAGCTTTGGATGGTGCGCGCGTATTTCTCGGCCTTGGCGGGCAAGGGATCGAGTAGCAATAGCTCTGACATACCAATCACCCCGTTTAGCGGGGTGCGAATCTCGTGGCTCATATTGGCCAAAAATTGAGATTTTGCTTGGTTGGCCGCCATGGCGGCGGTACGCGCACGCTCGAGTTTTTCTTGCGCGTCACGTCGCTCGGTGATGTCGCGCGAGATGCCCACCATGCCCACCACGGTGCCTTTTGCATCGCGAATCGCAACCTTGAGAATCTCGCGCCACTCTGCGTCAAACGTGGAGCGGCGTTCAAAGATCATCGGTTTAGCCGATGCCATTACCGCTTCATCTTCAACTTGAACAAGCCTGGCAGACTCTTCCGAGAAGAGATCAAGCGCGGTTTTGCCGATTAAGTACTCTTCGGATTGGCCGTAGTCCCGTGTGAGGCTCTGATTGGCCGCCACATAACGGCCCTGCGGGTCCTTGAGCCAAACACGATCTGGAATGCCGTTAAGCACGGCGGAAAAGCGGCGCTCCGCCAAAGTCTGCGCGGTGACATCACTTGCTACCCCACGGTAGCCGGTGAAATTGCCTTTGACATCAAAAATGGGCTTGCCGCTCACACTCAGATAGCGTACGCCGGCTTCGGTATCGCGGCGCAGTAAGAGGCGGGTAAAAGGTAGGTGCCCAAGCACAGTTTGTTTATGATCGTCCCATGTGCCCACGACCGGCGCGGTATTTTCGAGCTCCCAGCGACATTTGCCGAGCTGCTTTTGGCGATCCATGCCAACGCGCGGTGCACTGCCCGACATTTCAGTAAACCGATACTGATCGTCTTGCTCCCACCACCAATCTGATGAGGTCTGAATGAGGTCGCGAAAACGGCTCTCGCTCTTCGCTAAATCCGACACGCTCACTTGCAGGGTTGCCGTGCGCTCTTGCACGCGCTCCTCCAGCGAGGCAATGAGTTTTTCTTCTGCCGCCACTCGCTCCGAAAGCTCGCGCGAGGCAATCGAGATCGAGCGCTCCACGAACTCGCGTGATTCATCTTCTTCGTGAAAAGCTTGGCTCAGATAGGCGAGCATGGATTGCCACTGCGCTGACGTGGGTGCCAGCGCGCTATCGAGGCCGAGCTTTCGCAGATTGCGGGCGAGTCGAGTGTGCATCAGGCTTCCGTGATAAAGCTGACCGTCATGGTCTGATTGTGTAGATCGCAAAAGCCACCTTCCACCGGCGAAATTTCACCATAGGAATAAAAGCCGATTTGCGAGGAGCCCCTTGGTAGGGCATGCAGTGTGGCCTCGGTTTCTTCGTCGCTACGTTGCCCGAGCACTAAGCGACGCCCCACGCAGCTAACCGCAATCGCAAGCCCTGCTTGGTCGGAGCCGCCCGAGGCGCGCGCGCGAGTTGCGGCGGTTTCGGCGCCATCAACGAGAAGATCGGTCGTGGTACGCATCAATTGCGCGAGCGAGCCCTCTGGAATATCCCCAGCAAAGCGCATTGATTGCGTGGCCTCATCGACACCCAAAATCGTGCGAACAATCGCGCTGGTGTCGTCGTGATGGGCGCGTAGGGAGAGCGGAAACAAGAGTGCCGAGCCGGGGAGATCGGCTGCGCGATGGCCCAGATATTCTTTGTAAAGCGTAAGTGCTGGACGGTGATCGAGCTCGAAAAGTACATTGCCCTCGGCGCGCGTCACGCGGCGCTCGATGCCAAACATCTTCCAGCCGCCCGCCGAGCCATAGCCCACGCTCACGCTGGTGCCGTAGAGGCCAATGGCAACGGCTCCGTTGGCCGCAACGCCACCCGCACCCAAAACCCAGGTGGCTTGAAACTGCGCGCCATCCCCCGCAAGCCCACCAATAACGGCCACCTCGGGGCTCACGCCAGATTTTAAGCCGCGCACTAATTCAGAGCCGTTTACGTTTACGCCGTTTGAGAGCACAAAAATGGCCCGCAATGAAGGCTCGGCCAACTGTGCAACGAGCGCCCGGCCGGCCTCAAAGGACATGGTGGCATCGTCTAGCGTAGAAAAAGCGGAACGTAGCGCGGTATCGCGCTCGAAGGCGGTTACGGAAACAACGATCGAATCATCCGCAACGCCCTCGCCAAAAATTTCGCCCGCTGTCGAGCAGCCGATAATGTGGCTCGATGGAAATGCCGCCTGTAGTGCTAACAGTGGAGCCGGGTCGCGGGCGAAGCCGGGTGCGGCAAAAACCAACACTAACGATTTCGCTGAATCAAGCTCGGTGGGGAGCGCTGGCACCCAGCCGGCGCTCGCGGTGAAGCGGGATTGTTTGACGATCATGAGAGGTGGCTTCGTGAAATTTGTGTGCGTAAAGGCGAATTGTCCCGCTTTCCCGACTGATGGCACAATTATGAATGTTAAACAATGTAACTCGCGTGTGAATTTGAACCCGGCGCTCGCGCACGGGTCACGCCAAACGCTAATAAGGACGAGAGCGTAAGGCAAGTAGCGCGCCGGTTACGCGTGCGCCGCAAGCGATTGGCGATCCTGCAACAGACGTAAATTCGCGGCGCACACACAAGGCGCTGTACACGTGGTACTTTCGGGCTATTGTCGATGGGTGACACAGCAAAAAGAGCACAGGCAAGAGCAGATTCAGAAAACGGTGTCGCACGACGCTTACTCACAGTCGGGCCATCACGGCCGCATTGAAACCAACCTCATGATGACCCCCGATACCAACATTGTCCGAGATTTCAACCACACGCTGCTGTGGCCAGTCCAACTGCGCTCGCTCAAGCGCACGACCGCGATTGCCACCCATTATTGGGACATCCTAAAAGCCGATCCGGGCCCGTGGGAGTTTGTTCGCGATGGACTCTTGATTGATGATGGCTCCGGCAAAATGGGCTATGAGGAATTCGTTTATTTCTTGCCTTATGTGCAGCGCTTTCTGTACGGCGTGGGCGATGAGGGCCATGGCGCGCAGGCTTCCCTTCACGTATTTTCGCGCGATGATGTTGGCTCGGTGCGGGTGACGCTTGAGGCCACGCGTCCAACAATCACGCTGGCGGTGCGGCGTTTGCGGCTGTATTTTTTTTACGATATTGATATTGCCATTCTCGCGCTGGAGCTCGAAGCGCACAATGTTGCCCTGCAAGATGCGGTAGACATCATGGATAGGCTAGGGCGCCCGTACCCGCCCTCGTGGGAAGCGCGCGCCAATGGTGAGCCCGCCGCAAGCCACTGCCCGCTCCACGTGGCATTGTGTGACCACACAGGTGCTACGCTGGCCGAGTCTGACTATGACGATCAGGGGAAATATCTTGAGCGCGTGCGCGACAGCCGCCAAACACCGCTCGCCTCGCATTGGGAATGGCTGATGCGCCCCTTACTCCCCGCTTATGCTGAGGGCGGGCGCATCAAGTTTTACCAATTGGAAAATAAACGCATCCCCATCATTTCTTATCTCTCGTTCGACAATCCCCATGCCTTATCGCGCGGCGACATGGTGCGGCTTGGGTTTGCGGCGAAATGGGGAGACTCCGCCACGCTGCCTTATTCGGCAGATTTCTTGCGCGGCTTTGAAGCCCAGCACTGCTACGACCGCTACTGGGACGCAAGCGGCGTGGATCCCAATATGTGTACGCGCACGTTTTTTTGTGGGCTTTCTGCGGCCATGATTACGCAGCACGGGGCCATGAACGAAACGCTGCGCCGACAGTTTCGCCATCAGTATTATCAAATTGCGCTGATCGCGCATTTTCATAAGGCCGCATTGCTGTTGATGTCGAATCGCTTTTCAGGGGCGGTGGAGCGGCTTAACGTGCGCGATTTTGAATCGGTTAAGCAATTTAAGCGGCACGTGCGCGAGACCCTTGAGGTGTTCCTGCGCTTTAACCACCGCTACTGGTTTCATGAAATTTCTAATCAAGTACAGGCGAGTGATTTTTTTAAGCGCCTTGGCCACCAGCTAGGCTCGGACGATATTTACGACGAAGTACGTGAAGAAGCGCGCGACATCAACGAATACCTCGATGCCGAGCGCGCCCGCAAACAAACCGATAACGCGATGCGCCTCACGGTGGTGTCGGCGTGTGGGATGGTCGGCACGATTGTCACGGGCTTTTTGGGCATGAATTTATTCGCCCATGCTGATCTCGCCATGTGGATGAAAGCGCTCATCTTTTTCGCGGTCGTGGTACCCACC
Source organism: Burkholderiales bacterium (assembly GCA_043772475.1). Classification (GTDB taxonomy): domain Bacteria; phylum Pseudomonadota; class Gammaproteobacteria; order Burkholderiales; family Usitatibacteraceae; genus UKL13-2. Next base: position 3,315 of record JAYVGG010000374.1, on the reverse strand, counting down.
GTGGCGCTCTCAATTTACACCGTGGTGATGTCAAAACGGATTGCTAATTTTATGGAGGCGCTCTCAAGCGAGGGCCTCACATGGGGCGAGAAATTCGATACCTTCCGGCAAATTCGTGGCGTTAAAAAACGTGATTTTGCCGTGGCTAGACGCAACAGCGTGGGTCTATCGACCGGCGACGATTAGTGCATCAAAAAGAATTCTATAAATTGAGGAGACCTTCATGGAACTAGGGCGCAGCTTATTGGGTGTGTTGATGTTGATCGGTATTGGCTACGCGCTGTCGATAAATCGAGGCGCGATTAGCTGGCGCACCGTGATTGCAGCAGTCGCGGTACAAATGGCGATTGGTGCCTTCGTGTTGTTTGTGCCGTTCGGCAAAGATATGCTCGATGTGTTGGCGAAAGGGGTGAACCATATTCTCGACTTCGGTAATCGCGGCATTGAGTTCATGTTTGGCGGCCTCGTTAAGCCGAAAATGTTTGAGCTTTTTGGTGGCGATGGCTTTGTGTTTGCGCTACGCGTTCTCGCCCAAATTATTTATGTGACCGCACTGATCGCGGTTCTCTATTACCTCGGTGTGATGCGCTGGGTGATTACGATATTGGGCACTATTTTCCAAAAACTCTTGGGCGTATCCAAGGTGGAATCGTTTTGCGGTGTCAGCACGATTTTCTTGGGCCAAAGTGAAATGCCGGCACTGGTGAAGCCCTTCATCAATCAGCTCAAAGGGCCGGAAGTATTCGCGATTCTGGTCAGTGGGATGGCTTCGGTCGCGGGCTCGATACTGGCGGGCTACGCGGGACTCGGCGTGAAGATGGAATATCTGCTGGCCGCGTCGTTCATGGCGATTCCGGGGGGATTGCTATTTGCCAAACTCATGTGCCCGACCACTGAGCCCAGCACGCTGGTACTCGACGAGCTTAATTTTGACGACCATAAACCGGCCAACGTGATTGAAGCCGCTGCATCCGGTGCATCCATCGGTATGAAGATCGCCGTGAATGTGGGCGCGATGTTGATCGCGTTTATCGCGCTCATTGCACTGGTCAATGGGCTTGTCGGTGGGGTTGCCGAGTACATGGGCTTTAAGGGCGTGAATCTTGAAAAGATATTGGGCTACGTATTTGCACCTGTTGCCTACATGATCGGTGTATCGAGTGAGCACACCAACTTAGCGGGAAATCTTATTGGCCAAAAACTCATCTTGAATGAATTTGTGGCCTATGTCGGGTTGGCACCGTATCTTAAGGATGCGGCATCGGTCGCCGCAGCGGGGCTGCCGTTACTCGATAAAAAAACCATCGTCATTCTTTCCGTCGCGCTGTGTGGATTTGCTAACTTCACCTCCATCGCCATCATGGCCGGTGCCTTCGGTAGCATCGCACCGGAGACGCGCGGCTTGGTGGCGCGCTATGGTTTGCGGGTGGTGGCAGCGGCGACGCTATCGAACCTGATGAGTGCTACGATTGCGGGTATTTTTGTCTCGTTAGCCTAATCATGTTCATCCCGCAGCACGTCATCCGCCAGAAGCGCAACGGCGCAATTCTTAGCGTTGATGAGATTGGCGGCTTCGTGCGCGGGATTGCCGATAACAGCGTCAGCGAAGGGCAAATCGCGGCACTCGCGATGGCGGTTTACTTTCAAGGCATGAATCGCGATGAAGCCGTCGCACTTACGCTTGCCATGCGTGACTCAGGCAAAGTCCTTGACTGGCGCGGGTTTTCGGGCAACGGGCCGATTATTGATAAGCACTCTACGGGTGGTGTGGGCGATTTAGTTTCGCTCGTACTAGGCCCCATGGTGGCGGCGTGTGGTGGCTTGGTACCGATGATTTCCGGGCGTGGGCTCGGCCACACCGGCGGCACGCTCGATAAACTCGATGCGATTCCGGGCTATCAATCGACGCCCTCCATTGAGCGCTTTCGCGAGACCGTCAAAAATGTGGGTGTCGCCATCATCGGCCAGACCGATGATTTGGCACCGGCTGATCGGCGTTTTTACGCGACGCGTGACGTGACGGCGACCGTCGAATCAATCCCACTCATTACCGCGTCTATCCTTTCCAAAAAACTCGCTGCCGGGTTGGGCGGTTTGGTCATGGACGTGAAGGTGGGCAGTGGTGCCTTCATGCCCACACTCGAAAAATCACGCGAGCTTGCCGAGAGTATCGTCGCGGTGGGCAACGGTGCTGGGCTCAAAACATCAGCGATATTGACCGACATGAATGAACCGCTGGCCCCGTGCGCGGGCAACGCGATTGAGATTCGCGCGGCGATTGATTACCTGACGGGTGCGGCACGCCCCGCGCGCTTGCACGAGGTGACGCTGGCGCTGGCGGCCGAGCTACTCGTGATCGGCGGGCTTGCGAAAGACACCGCTGCTGCTCGCATCGCGTTGCAGAATTCGCTAGACAGTGGGCACGCACTTGAGCGCTTTGAAAAAATGGTGGCGGCGCTCGGTGGCCCCAGCAATATCGCCTCAAAGTCCGCGCAGAGTCTAGGGTTTGCGCCGATTGTGGTGGATGTGAAGGCAAGTCGTGGCGGCACTATTTCAGCCATCGACACCTACCAACTCGGCATGGCCGTGGTAGCACTTGGCGGCGGGCGCTTACGCCCACAAGACAAAATTGACTACGCGGTCGGGCTCGATCAATGCGCATCGATTGGCACGCGCGTGAGCATAGGGGACGTGATCACGCGCGTACATGCACGTGACCCGGACGCAGCAGCAGGCGCAGTGGCCCAGGTGCTGCGTGCCTATCGTATGGGCGAGGCGGTGTCGCTAGCACCGCCCGTCATCGAAACTATTCATGCCTAACCAAGGAGGCGAATTAACATGAACGCTGACACCCTCATCACCGAAGCGCGCCGGGCCCGCGAAAACGCGCACGCGCCGTACTCAACATTTTTTGTCGGTGCCGCCTTACTCACCGAAGATGGCCGCGTTTTTCATGGCTGCAATGTCGAGAACGCATCTTATGGCCTCACCAATTGCGCTGAGCGCACCGCGTTTTTTGCCGCCATTGCGGCAGGCTGCCGCGCCGGAGATTTTGTGAGCCTCGCCGTGATTGGCGACACCGATGGGCCGATCCCGCCGTGTGGCGCGTGCCGGCAAGTGATGATGGAACTTGGCGGGCCGACCCTACGCGTGTTTCTCGCCAACCTGCACGGCGCACAATCCGAAACCACACCAGAAAAACTGTTGCCGGGAGCCTTCCGGTTGTAGTCACACCACTCGATTTATAAAAATAGAATCGCCTGAAACCCCGCGCCTATACTAGGTTTTTGGCATTCGTCCCGAGTGGAATTTTTG
>JAYVGG010000373.1:0-4143 GCA_043772475.1 Burkholderiales bacterium | reverse complement strand
GTTCCTCCTCGAAACCCCCACCGAACCCCCGTAAACGGAGGAAGGAGGGCAGCGTGCGAACGTCGGCGCGTTATTGCGCTAATGAAGTGGAAACGGAATAAGCCAATCGCTACCGCGTTACGTGCGCTTTGCTATCCGGCAGCCGATGCGCGATGCCCTTGTGGCAATCAATACAAGTTTTCGCGCCACTGGCGAGCGAGGTGGCGTGCATTTCCATCGCGCGTTTACTCTGCCGCGTGAAATCCATCGAGCTTAAATTGTGGCAATTGCGGCATTCGAGTGAGTTGTTTGATTTCAACCGCGTCCATTCGCGTTGCGCGAGTTCGAGACGCTTATCGAGAAATTTTTCGCGCGTGTTGATGGTGCCGAAAATCGTGCCCCACACTTCTTTGGATGCCTGCATCTTGCGCGCGATTTTGTCAGTCCAGTTGTGCGGCACGTGGCAATCTGGGCAGGTAGCGCGCACGCCGGAGCGATTGGTGTAATGAATGGTTGGCTGTAATTCAACGAAAACGTTGTCGCGCATTTCGTGGCAGCCGATACAAAAAGTTTCTTTATTGGTGGCCTCAAGTGCGGTGTTAAACCCACCCCAAAAAATAACGCCCGCCACAAAGCCGCCGATGGTGAGAAAGCCCAACGAAAAAAATTGGCTTGGGCCTGAAAGGGCGCGCCAGTATTGTGCCGCGAAGGATTTTAGCTTTAGGAATGCGGTGGTGGATTTCATTTTTTCGCCGCCTTTTCAGGGGCCCTTTTCGGCGCAACCGCTTTTTGGGCATCGACAAACGTGTTTTCCACCGGCGGCTTCACATCCATCTGCGGCACATGGCACTGCACACAAAAATAGCGGCTAGGCGAAATCTCTGCGCGAAAATTACTATCGCGATCCATGAAGTGCGTCACGCTCACCATCGGCGCCTGACTATCGGGCACACGGCTGCGTGCGTGGCAGGTCATGCATTTATTGAAACTCTTATCGACCTGATAATTTTCAATCTGGTGCGGAATCACCGGTGGCTGCATGGCAAAGGCACGCCCTTTGCGAATATCGTCATTCACCATTTTTGGCATGAGCGGTGCGGCGGGCTCTTTATCGAGTGGAGTGGCACCGCGTAGCCCCGGCGGGTGCCAATCGCCCACTTGGGCTGCGAGCGGAAAAATAAAGCAAGACAATAAAAGCGCGAAGCTTGCAGGGAGGGTTTTCATGTTTGCTCCAAAGGTCGATCACAGCGCAACAATCTTTACCGCGCATTTCTTAAAATCGGTCTGCCGTGAAATCGGATCGTTCGCATCCAGCGTGACCTTATTAATCAATTGCGAGGCATCGAACCAGGGCACGAATACCAAGCCCTGCGGCGGCTTATTGCGGCCGCGTGTCTCAATGCGCGAGCGCACTTCGCCGCGTCGTGACACCACGCGCACTTCCGAGCCTCGCCGTACGTTTAATTTTTTCGCGTCCTCCGGGTGCATGAAAACCACCGCGTGCGGGAATGCTCGGTACAGCTCCGGTACACGACCCGTCATCGAGCCCGAGTGCCAGTGCTCGAGCACGCGCCCAGTCGAGAGCCAGAACGGGTAATCGCTATCGGGCTCTTCTGGTGCGGGCTCGTAGGGCAGCGCGATGATGTTCGCGCGGTGATCCGCGTTACCGTAAAAATCAAAGCCGCTACCCGCTTTCACATACGGGTCGGTGCCCTCGCGGTAGCGCCATTTGGTTTCTTTACCGTTCACCACCGGCCAGCGTAGGCCGCGCACCTTGTGATAGTCGTCGAACGGTGCCAGATCGTGCGCTTTGCCGCGCCCGAATTCGGCGTATTCCTCAAATAAGCCTTTTTGCACGTAAAAACCATAGGCCTTCGACTCATCGTTATCAAAGCCCGCCTCGATTTGCGAGAGCGGAAATTTATTCACCGCGCCATTGGCAAATAAAATTTGGAACAGTGATTTGCCGCGATAGGCAGGCATCTGGGCAAGTAGCTCCTCCGGCCACACGTCCTCCATCTTGAAGCGCTTGGAGAATTCCATTAGTTGCCATAAGTCCGATTTCGCCTCACCCGGTGCCGTCACCATTTGGTGCCAAAACTGCGTGCGGCGCTCGGCGTTGCCGTAGGCACCTTCTTTCTCCACCCACATCGCCGTGGGCAAAATTAAGTCGGCGGCTTGCGTGGTGATGGTCGGGTACGCATCCGAGACCACAATAAAATTTTCAGGGTTGCGATAGCCGGGCAAGCCCTCTTGCATCATGTTCGCCGCCGCCTGCATGTTGTTATTGACCTGCACCCAATAGCAATTGAGCTTGCCGTCTTTCAACATCCGGTTTTGCAGCACGGCGTGAAAGCCGGGTTTCGCAACGATCGTGCCCGCTGGCAGCTTCCATATTTCCTCGGCGCGCGCGCGGTGTTTCGGGTTGGCCACCACCATGTCGGCGGGCAGGCGATGTGAAAAAGTCCCCACCTCGCGCGCCGTGCCGCAGGCCGATGGCTGCCCGGTGAGTGAGAAAGGGGAGTTACCGGGCGTGGAGATTTTGCCCGTTAAAAGATGAATGTTGTAAACCAGGTTATTGGCCCAAACCCCGCGTGTATGCTGGTTAAAGCCCATTGTCCAGAACGAGACGACTTTAATTTTTGGGTCTGCATAGATCTCGGCCAGCGCCTTTAATTGTTCCACCGGCACACCCGAAAGTTTCGATACATAGTCGGCCGTGTAAGTCTTCACGTAATCGCGAAATTCGGTAAAACTCATCGGCGTCATGTCGTTGGCTTTGGCGGCGTTCTTAGCCTTTTTTTCGAGCGGGTGCTCGGGGCGCAGGCCGTAGCCGATGTCTTCCGTGCCGCGCTTAAAGGTGCAGTGCTTATCGACAAAATCCTTATTCACTTTGTTGTTCTGGATGATGTAGTTCGCGATGTAGTTCAGCATCGCAAGATCCGTCTGCGGCTTAAAGATAATCGGTAGATCAGCCAGATCAAAACTACGATGCTCAAACACCGACAGCACCGCCACCTTGACGGCGGGCACAGAGAGCTTACGATCCGTCACGCGTGACCAGAGCACCGGGTGCATCTCGGCCATGTTCGAGCCCCACAGCACAAACGCATCGGCGGCTTCGATATCGTCGTAGCAGCCCATCGGCTCATCCATGCCAAAGGTTCGCATGAAGCCGCCCACGGCAGAGGCCATGCAGTGGCGCGCGTTGGGGTCGATATTGTTCGAGCGAAACCCGGCCTTAAAAAGCTTATTCGCCGCATAGCCCTCCCAGATCGTCCACTGCCCCGAGCCGAACATGCCGACGGCGGTGGGGCCTTTTTTCTTGAGCGTTTCTTTCCATTTCTCAGCCATGATGTCGAAGGCTTTGTCCCACGAGATCGGCGTGAATGCCCCATTTTTGTCGTACTTGCCATGGCTCATCCGCAGTAGTGGCTGGGTGAGGCGATCAGCACCGTACATGATCTTGGAAAGAAAATAGCCCTTCACGCAATTCAGACCGCGATTGACCTCCGATGCCGGGTCGCCATGCGTTGCCACAACGCGATTATTTTTGACCGCCACATTCACCCCGCAGCCGGTGCCGCAAAATCGGCAGGCGGCCTTGCTCCACTTAAGCTCGGTGGCCGATGATTCGGTGGCGATGTTAGACGCGAGCACCGGTAGCGCAATGCCCGCCGCAGAGGCCGCTACCGAGAGGGCGGTATTGCGAACAAATTCGCGCCGGGTTAGCTTGATCACATTCATGTAAGCACCTCTCTCATCACGGATTCATCTTCAGCGTGCTGGTACACCATCTCGATATTGAGCACGCCCGCTATGTTGCGTATTGCATCCATCTGGTCAAGAAGCGCACCAGTGCTGGCCCCTTCGATAACAATCACCAGCTTGCCGGTGGCATCGCGCGCGCTGATGGGGCCGCCGATAACGGCCTCAATCGCGCGACTCGCTGCATCACACTTATCGGGCCGCACGCGCGCTATGCAGCTCGCAATATGGAGATCAGCCATGAGCCTCACCTTGGGTTGGCGTGTCGCGCACGTGCATCACCCGGTCGGCGGGCCTTGAAACATCTGGTAAAGCCAAATGAGCAACCCGTAAGTACCGACAAGTGCAACCGCCAAAATTGGCGCCATCACCACGGTGAGAAATATAAATACGCGC
>JAYVGG010000372.1:0-2209 GCA_043772475.1 Burkholderiales bacterium | reverse complement strand
TGCCGCTCACCGCCCCGGCGGACGTGCAACTCAAGCACTTTTTCCGCACGCACCCAAAGCTTGGGCTGCGGGATCGCGCGTTGATCGCTGAGACGATCTACGCGGTGCTGCGCCATCGCCGCACGATCGAGGCGCTCGTCACCGACGGCTCGCCCAAACGCATGGCGCTGCTCGCCATGGTGCGCTTTCAGGGCGTGAGTATTCGTGAGCTGACCGATCTTTTGCGTAAGTCTGACGAAACCTGGCTCACCGAAGCCAAGGTGCGGGTGGTGAGCAAAAAATCCATCGGTATCGAAGCTGAGCTACCCGATTGGGTGGTGACGCGCTTGAAAAAAACCATGAGTGATGCCGCCATTCTCACGCTAGGCCGTAGCATGATGAACCCGGCCCCGCTTGATTTGCGCGTGAATACCTCAAAAGGCAAGCGGGACGCGGTGCTTAAGCAATTTCAGCAAGAAGGCCACGTCTCCACCGCCACCCCGATTTCGCCACTCGGTATTCGGCTAAACGAGAAAATTTCGCTCGCCAAGCACCCAGCTTTCCTCGAAGGTTTCGTGGAAGTACAAGACGAAGGCAGTCAGATTTTGGGCTTACTCATGGAAGCCAAGCGTGGCGAGATGGTGGTTGATTTTTGCGCGGGGGCCGGTGGTAAATCACTGCTACTTGGCGCGCAAATGGCCTCGACCGGGCGCGTGTATGCGTTCGATGTCTCTGAAAAACGCCTGACCAATCTAGGCCCGCGCTTAAAACGCTCCGGTTTATCCAACATCACGCCGACTCGCATTGCCAACGAAAACGATACGCGCGTGAAACGCCTCGCGGGCAAGATTGACCGCGTGTTGGTCGATGCGCCCTGTACGGGGCTTGGCACCTTGCGCCGGAACCCTGATCTCAAATCGCGGCAAACCGAAACCGGCTTGGGCGAGTTGAATGAAAAGCAAACCGCGATTTTGGCCGCCGCCGCTAAGATGGTGAAGCCCGGTGGGCGTTTGGTTTACGGCACGTGCAGCTTTTTGCGCGAAGAAAACGAAGATATTATTGAGGCGTTTCTCGCCGCAAATCCGCAGTTTTCCATCGTGCCGGTGAGCAAAATCGTGACACGCCTAAAGCTCCCGCTTGAAGGGATGAAAGACTACTTGGCACTCACCCCCGCCGCCCACGCCACCGATGGCTTTTTCGCAGCCGTCTTGGAACGCGCGAAGTAAACCCCCCCGGCGCATCTATGTTGCCGACCTCGTTTGAAGCGCTCGCAGCCGAAATCACTAGCCCAAGCGGGCTGATTGAGCTCGCCACCTTATTTTTGATGGGGGCATTCGCGTGGCTACTGGCGGCGCGCATTCGCGCGCGCTTACCCGATACCACCACGCCCGGCCTCGTCAAAATTGGTGCGGGCAGCGCCCATCGCATTGTCTTCCCTCTCGCCTTAGTGGCATTCACATGGGTTGCGCGGGTACTACTGGCGCGCTATCAAAGTGTGGCGGTGCTTAATTTGGCGCTTCCCCTAATTACCTCCTACGCCGTGATTAGGCTCGCCGTCTATTTGCTGCGCCACCTGATTGCGCCGAGCGCACTGCTAAAAGCGAGCGAGCGCGCGATTGCGCTTAGCGTGTGGATTCTCGTCGCCCTGTATTTGGTTGGTGTATTGCCGGAAATTCTTGCCGCACTCGATGAGGTACGGTTTAGCGTCAACAAGCAATCGGTGAGTCTCAAAAACGTGATTGAAGGCACGCTCTTGCTCACTGTCACGCTCTTTGTCGCGCTGGCTCTGTCGCGCATTGTCGAAAAACGCATCATGGCGACGACGACCGTCGATATCGGCTCACGGGTCGTGGTCACCCGCTTTTTGCGCGCTGGTGCGCTGCTGTTGGCGGTGTTGCTGGTGCTGCCGCTGGTGGGCATTGATCTCACCATGCTCTCTATTTTTGGCGGCGCGCTCGGGGTGGGGCTGGGGTTTGGCCTGCAAAAAATCACCAGTAATTACGTGAGCGGCTTCATCATCTTGCTCGATAAATCGACGCGCTTGGGCGATACCATCACCGTCGATAATCGCCACGGCGTCGTGAAAAGCATACGCGCGCGCTACACAGTGGTGCGCGCAGACGATGGCACGGAAGCGCTGATTCCAAACGATACCTTCATCACCCATGTCGTGATGAATCATTCGCACGCAGCCGGCACGAATGCACTGGCGAACGCGCTCACGTTAACG
>JAYVGG010000371.1:0-2906 GCA_043772475.1 Burkholderiales bacterium | reverse complement strand
TGCGCGTGGATGGGGGTGGCACGACAACCTTTAGCACCGACGAGGGCAACCCAATCCCCGGCTGTCTCAACGTACCCGTGATCAACGGTACCGCGAGCTGCTTGGTGCCAAGCCGTTACGGTGTGCTGAACCCGCTGCGCTTTATCGGCAACTACAGTGGCGACAGCCGCAATCCGCCCTTTAGCAGCGTGTTAGCTCCATTAGTTCAGTACGACAACGCGGTTCTCAGTACCTCGAGCGATGCCGTGAACCCTGTGCGTGCCGGTAGCCAAGTCACCGTCACCGCTCTCGTGCGGATGCGTAGCCCCGTCGGCACCGTGACGTTCTACCCAGACAATTACGCACCCGATCCGCTACTGCCGCTAAGCGATACCAACCCGCGCCCCATCGCAGGCTGCGAGGCAAAGCCACTCACCATGCTGCCTAGTGCGACGGACTCGGCCATCGTTAAATGCACCATCACCGCCCCCGCATCGGGTAGTACTCGCGTCGTCGCCTACTACCGCTACCCAGCGGGTCACGTCTCAAGCCGTGCGTTTGAATTGGAATTCCAGCCCATCACCACTATTGCCAATACACCGGCCAACTACACCGACATGTGGTGGGGCGGCATTGCACAAAACGGTTGGGGTGTGTCGATTACCCAGCACGGTGCCATCCAGTTCAACGTCATCTACGCCTACGATAGCGCGGGCAAACCAACCTGGTACGTGATGCCTGGCTGTACGTGGAACGCGGCCAACACCATCTGCACCGGCGCGCTCTACAGCCCAACCGGTACCCCGTTCGCGCAGTACGATGCCACCCGCTTTGTGCCGGGTGCCGCCATCGGCACGGTAAGCTTCACCTACAAAACCGCCGCCACCGCAACCATGGCCTACACCATCAATGGCGTGAGCGGCAGCAAAGAAATCGAGCGGCAAGTATTTAGCACCGCCACCACAGAGCCCAACCTCGCAGTCAACGACATCTGGTGGAACGGCCTCGCTGAAAACGGCTGGGGCATCAACATCGCCCAGCAAGGTCGCCAACTCTTCCCCGTCTGGTACACCTACGATACGGCGGGCAAACCGACGTTCTACGCCGTCTCTGGCGGCACATGGAATGGCTTAGTCTTCACGGGCAACATCTACACCACCACCTCGTCGCCTTGGCTCGGCGTGCCGTATGACGCGAGCAAATTTGTGGTGACTAAGGTGGGCACGATGGTGATCGACTATCGCGATGCCAATACCGCCACCATCACGTACAACATTGGCGACGTGACGCAGACGAAGCTGATTGTGCGGCAGCCGTATTAGAAACGAACGCAGCGTGACCCGGGCCGTTCCCGGTCACGCTCGCCGGGTGACCAGCCACCACTCGCGTAGCGGGGCTCTACGCCGCCGCCCGCATCGCCTATGATAAAGTCGGCACGCTCGTGCCCCCAAAATCAACGGAGTCCTAATGAGGCAACCCCTCTTTTTCGCGCTTGCGCTCGCAAGTGCCGTCATGTCTTTCACCGCCACCGCGCAAGTGAGTACCGAACGTGTCGAAGGCCTGCGTGACAACACGCCGCGCTGGCACGCACTCACCGGCGCGCGCATTGTGCTGGCACCGGGAAAAATTATCGAGAAGGGCACGCTCGTGCTGCGTGACGGGCGCATCGCGGCACTGGGCGCGGATGTACCTGTGCCCGCCGGTGCGCGCGTGTGGAGCCTGGCGGGGCGCACGATTTATCCGGGCTTTATTGATTTGGCGAGCACGGTCGGTGTACCTGCATCGATGCGCCCGCCACCACCCAGCTTGCCGCCATGGCTGCGTGTACCGGGTGCGGTACCCACGCCTGAGGCGCGCGCCCCACAGCGCCCGCTCGCAACCGCGAATCGTTTTGTACGCGCCGATCAGGAAGTTTCGCAGCAGCTTGATTTGAAGGCCGATGAGATCAAGGCCGCGCGTGAGCTTGGCTTCACGACGGTGCTGGCTTCACCTGCGAGTGGGGTTTTTCGTGGTCAAAGCGCGCTGTTAAATCTGAGTGATGCCACCGACGCAAAATCCATCGTGCTCAATCCTCGCGCGGCAAGCCATGTCGCAAACGAATATGAGCGCTCGTTCGGCGGTGCCACCTACCCCGGCTCGGCGATGGGGGCGATTGCGCTGGTGCGGCAAACGCTTTACAACGCGCGCTGGTATGGCGCGACGGCGCAGGCTAAGCCGGGCGAGCGCATGGAAACTAGCGCAACGCTCGCGGCACTACAAGATGCGGTCAGCGCACGCCAGCCGGTGATTTATCAGGCGGAAGGCGAGGAAGATTTTCAGCGGGTTGCGAAGATTCGTGATGAGTTTGCGTTACGCGTGGTGCTGCAAGGCAATGGCTATGAGTATCGTCGTGCGGCAACCTTGAAGGCACTTGGCATGTCGGTGATCACGCCGCTAAATTTCCCCATTGCCCCCGATGTCGATAGCCCAGACTCGGCTATCGACGTGCCTCTTGAGGCATTGCAGCATTGGGAGCAGGCACCGTCCAATCTCAAATATCTGGCCGAGAAGGGTGTGGAATTTGCGCTCACCGCGCACGGCCTGCGTGACGCAAAAACATTTTGGCCAAACGTGCGTGAGGCCGTGCGGCGCGGTGCGCCGCGCGATGCCGTGCTCGCCGCACTCACGCAGATTCCGGCGCGACTCATTGGTGCTGAGGCAAGCTTAGGCTCGCTTGAAATCGGAAAAATTGCCAACGTGGTTGTGTCGAGCGGCGATTTATTTAGCGCAGACAATGCTGAAATTGAGCTTACCTTTGTTGATGGAAAGCCCTATACCACGCCACTTTCGGAGCAAATTGAGGTGCGTGGTACGTGGGCGGTCACCGATTTAGGCGGCACGAACACATGGACACTCGCCGGGACGCGCGCAAAACCCACGCTCACACT
>JAYVGG010000370.1:0-6336 GCA_043772475.1 Burkholderiales bacterium | reverse complement strand
GCGCGGATGGTTGCATTGGCGGCGAGAATCGCATCGGCTGCTGCGGTGAGCGCCAAATTTTTGGTCGCCGTGCTGGCGCGTGCGAGGGCGGTAGCCGCGAGCTTGGCATCGCGGCCAATGGCCTGCATCAAATCATTCACAGCAGTAGCGGTAGGTGCGGCGGCAGCTTGGGTCATGGTGTTCATCAGTAAATTTATAGTGTTGCGCGGGCAAGTGGCGATTTAAGGCCGGCCAATCCGCAGGCGAGAAACGACAGGGCATCCCACGGGTCATTGGTGTCGAGCCCCTTAATCATGCGATCAATCTTAGCGGCTTGCAAATTTAGCCGCATCAAATTGGTGGCCGTATGTTTGCGCGCGGTGCGATCAAGCTCGCGCGCCTTATTCGGGCTCGGTGGGCGGCCAGCCATGGTGAGCCCTTTCACGCGCATGAGGGTTCGGATTTCATTGGCCAACACCCACAGTACCAACGGGGCAGGCTCGCCTTCGGCATTGAGCCCATCTAGCATACGCTGAATGCGCGACGCTTTATCCGAGCCCACATCGTCGTGAATCGCCGACACCAACTGGAACGGATTAAATCGGGAGACATCGGCAACGCTGGCCTCCAATGTGGCTAAGTTGATTTCACCGGGCGGGCACAAGAGCGCCAATTTTTTCACCTCCTGCAAGGCGGCGAGTAAATTCCCCTCAACCCGATCTGAGAGATACGCGAGCGCTTCTGGGTTGGCACTTTGTTGCTGACGCGCGAGCCTACCCGCTAACCAGCGCGGTAGCTCCCCGCGATCCACCGGCATGGCCTCGATCATGGTCGCGCTGGCTTCTAGCGCGCCAAACCATTTTACTTTTTTAGCCTGCCAATCCATCTCGGGGAGCAAGATCAAGGTCACCGTATCGTCTGGCAAGTGCTGGCAATATTGCTCAATCGCGGCACCGCCCTCTTTGCCCGGTTTGCCAGTAGGCACGCGGAGTTCGAGCAATCGCTTGCTCGCAAAAAGTGACAATGCATTGCTTGCCGCTAAGAGCTGCTGCCAGTCAAAACCTTTTTCTACCGTGAATACTTCGCGCTCAACATAGCCTGTTTTTCGTGCAATCTCGCGGGCAAGATCGGCCGCTTCGAGCGCACCAAGCGGCTCCGCGCCATGAATCACGTAGAGCGGCGCAAGTACCTTGGGGGCGCGCTCTAAAAATTGTTCGGCCGTCATGCGCGCCATTAGCTGGGCCTACGGATTGCCGTCATGCGACGCAAAATCTGCCCCATGGCATCGCGCTCCATATCGACGAAAAGCATGTTTTCTTCTTGCTGCTTCGCGATCACGCGCGCATCGTCGTAAGCAAAAATACGCGAGAGTTGAATCTCTGTCGTGGGGATGATCACCGCACCGGCGCGGTCTACTAATTGGTAGCTCACCTGCATTCTGAGCGTGTATTCGCGCACCCGTCCCGCACCCGAGAGCGACAGAATCTGCCGGTCACGACGCTCGTTTTTAATCAGCAATTGCGCGTCGGCCTCCGTCGCTAACTTGGCTAGTTTCGCCGGGCCCTGGGCTAATTCACGGCGTAGCGATTTGGCGACCTGCGAGGTATCGGGTGCCTCGACAAACACATTGCGATACGGGAGCTCGTAAGCCCCACGCAGCGCAAAGCCGCAGCCGGCCAGCGTGAGCGCTGTTGCGATGAATCCAAAAAATCTAAACGACCACATTCACAAGCTTTCCGGGAACGACAATTATTTTCTTAATCGGCTTACCTTCTGTGTGACGCTTGACGCCTTCGTCAGCGAGCGCTAATGCCTCAATCGCCTCTTTGCTTGCCGCTTTCGGCACGCAAATCTGCCCGCGTAGCTTGCCGTTTACCTGAATCACGAGCTCGATTTCGTCTTGCTCTAGAGCGGCCGCATCGGGCTCAGGCCAAGGTGCATCGAGAATCTCACCATGTGCCTTATCCAGCCCCAAGTCGTTCCACAATTGCCACGTCATGTGCGGGCAAGCCGGGTAGAGCACGCGCAGCAAAATGGATAAGCCTTCATCGCGCGCCGCTTTCGCCACATCGCGATTACCGTCCAGCGCATTGAGAAGCTTGTAGCAAGCCGAGATCACGGTGTTGTACTGCAAGCGGGCGTAGTCGAAGTTGGCTTGTTTTAGTGTGCTGTGGATTTCGTGGCGGAATTTTTTATCGGCAGCACTTAATGCGGCCACGTTCAGTTTAGCGCCGCTGATTTTCGCCTCGTCCGCATACGCCCATAAGCGCTTCAAAAACCGCAGCGCGCCCTCAACACCTGCATTTGTCCACTCAATGGTCTGCTCAGGCGGGCTTGCAAACATCACGAATAAGCGCGCCGCATCGGCCCCATAGGTGTCGATCATGTCTTGCGGATCGACCCCGTTTAACTTCGATTTCGACATCGTGCCAACACCGCCGTAGTCCACAGCTTGGCCATCGGACTTCAGACGATGGGAAAGTAATTTTCCGTTTGCATCATTCACCGCTTCGCAATCTGCCGGAGAAAAGTATTCAATCCCGCCTTGCGCTGTTTTGCGCGAAAAAATATGGTTTAACACCATGCCCTGGCAGAGCAGATTGGTGAACGGCTCATCGACCTTGGTGAGGCCAAGATCGCGCATCACTTTCGTCCAAAAACGCGCGTACAACAGATGCAGCACCGCGTGCGAGATGCCGCCAATGTATTGGTCCATCGGCATCCAATACGCGTGCTCATCGGTCACCATTTTCGTGTGGTAATCGGGCGCTGTATTCGGTGTGGTGTAACGCATGAAATACCACGATGAATCGACAAACGTATCCATCGTATCGGTCTCGCGCTTGGCGGGCTTCGCGCACGTTGGGCACGCGCAGTTGATAAAACGCTCGTCTTTTTTGAGTGGGTTACCTGAGCCATCGGGAATCAAATCGAGCGGCAAGCGCACCGGTAAATCAGCGTACGGAACTGGCACATCGCCGCAGGTCTCACAGTGAATAATCGGAATCGGCGTGCCCCAATAACGCTGGCGCGAAATGCCCCAATCACGAAGCCGGTATTGGGTTTTCTTCTCTCCGCCCTGTGCAGCCGTCTGCGCGGCGACGTAGTCAATCGCCTTGTCATAATCCATGCCGTTCATCGCACCCGATGCCACGCACACGCCATCGTTACCGTAGTACGGCTGCCATGCATCGGTCGAGTAGGGCTTGCCAAGATCAATCACGGGCTTAATCGGCAACGCATATTTTTTCGCAAACGCAAAATCGCGCTCGTCATGTGCTGGCACACCCATCACTGCGCCGTCGCCATACGTCATCAGCACATAGTTGCCGACCCAGACTTCGATTTTCTCTTGCGTGAGCGGGTGGGTGACGAATAATCCGGTCGCCACCCCCTTCTTATCCATGGTCGCCATATCGGCTTCCATCACCGTGCCACGCTTGGCTTCGTCAATAAACACGGCCACTTTCGCATCACGCTCAGCAGCAACAGTCGCCAGCGGATGCTCCGGTGCGACCGCACAAAAGGTCACACCCATGATGGTGTCAGCACGGGTGGTGAAGACAAATAATTTGCCGTCTTGCACCCGTTTCCCAGCGCTGTCTTTTATCTCATGCGCGAATGCAAAGCGCACACCGACTGATTTACCAATCCAATTTTCCTGCATCGCCCGCACGCTGGCAGGCCAGCCGGGGAGCTTATTCGATACACAGTCGAGCAGCTCTTCCGCGTACTTGGTAATGCCCATGTAATAGCCGGGAATCTCGCGTTTTTCCACCAGCGCACCGGATCGCCAGCCGCGCCCATCAATGACTTGCTCGTTGGCAAGCACCGTCTGATCGACTGGATCCCAGTTCACGACCTGCGTTTTTTTATACGCGATGCCCGCTTCCAGCATCTTCAGAAAAAACCATTGATTCCATTTGTAGTATTCGGCATCACAGGTCGCGAATTCACGCGACCAATCAATCGCCCAGCCCATCGCCTGACATTGCTTTTTCATGTAGGCGATGTTTTCGTAGGTCCATTTTGCGGGAGCCACGTTGTTCTTAAGCGCGGCGTTCTCAGCAGGCAGGCCAAACGCATCCCAGCCCATCGGCTGCAAGACGTTAAAGCCTTTCATGCGAAGCTGGCGCGCCATCATGTCGTTGATGGTGTAGTTGCGTACATGCCCCATGTGCAGCTTGCCGGAGGGGTAGGGCAGCATCGAGCAGGCGTAAAATTTTGGCTTCTGGGTGCCGTTTTTATCCTTCGCGTTTTCGCTCACGCGATACGCGTCAGTGGCCTGCCAGCGTTGCTGGGCGTGGGTTTCGAGAGAATTAGGTTGGTACGGGGAGCTCATGGCGCGCAATCAAATTAAGGTATTTTTAAGAGTGATGATTATACAGAGGTGCTTACGGCGCGCCCGCTATGAGTGCTGCCACTTATACTTGCGCTGGTCAAATGAAAAACGCGAAATCTTATGCTGAACAACAGATCGGCCCACACAAAAAGCAGCGTAAGCGTTTGCTTGGTAACCGGTTTCCTCCTCATTACGAGTTGCGCGGCGGTGGGCACCCCAGAGAGCGTCGTGCGTAGCCGCGCGGGAGTTGGCGAGAGCGCTTTAACAGCAAGCAAAAACCCGATGCTGGCACTCGTGAACGCCGCACGCGCCGAGGCGCGATCCTGCGGCGGGGTGGTCATGCCTGCCGTACCGGCGCTCGTGTGGGAGCAGAATTTATCGCAAGCGGCAGCCGCGCACTCACGCGATCAAGCGGCGCGCCAAGAAATGAGCCATCGTGGCAGCGACGGTAGCAATGTGGCCGCGCGCGCGTCGCGTGCCGGCTATGTATGGCGCGCCGTGGGTGAAAACGTTTATACCGCGAGCTGGGCCGCGCGTGCCGATGAGGCCGTGGCGGCGTGGCTCACGAGTGCGGGGCACTGCCGAAACATCATGTCTGCCAATTTCACCGCATTGGGTGCCGGGGCAAGTGATGTGGGGACGCACCGCTACTGGACGCAGGTCTTTGCCGCACCGAAGGCAACGGCGAACTAGCCGACCGGCGGCTTTAAGCGAATGGCCAACGCGGTAATATCGTCTGAGGGGGCAGCACCTTGCACGAAATTTTTCACACCCAATAGCACCGCATCCATAACGTCGCGTGGCGATTTCGCATGGGTGGCGCTGAGAATAGTTTCTAGTCGCGCTTCGCCAAAAAACGCACCCTCGCTTGTTGCCGCTTCGGTAATACCATCGCTGAAGACAAATAGCATTTCATCGCGACCAATCACCGTGCTATGCGAGGCATAGAGCGAATCTTCTGAAATGCCCAGTGGCGCGCCTTTTCGGCCAGAAAGCTCGAAGAGGCTGCCCGTAGGCCCCACTAAATACGGATTATTGTGGCCGGCATTACAGTAGTGCAACACGCCGAGCGTAGGCTCGAATACCGCCAGAAACATCGTGACAAACATGCAGCTCGCGTTGTTTTGGCTTAGCTCTTGATTGACGCACTCAACAATTTTTTCAAGCGTGCTGGCCCCACCTTTGTCATCGCGTAGTAGGCGGCTCACAATGCGAACCGCGTCAACCGTGCGCGCCATAAAAAGCGCGGCCGGCACACCTTTGTCAGAGACATCACCGATTAAAAAGCAAAACTTGCCATCGGGTAGTTTGAAGAAGTCGTAGAGATCTCCGCCTACTTCGCGTGCGGGCTCCATGGCGGCGCAAATTTCGATGCCCTCGGTGGCCGACTGGATCGAGGTCTGCACCGGCAGCATCCCAGCTTGGATTTCGCGCGCGAGTTGAAGCTCACGTTGCAGATGTTCAAGGCGCAGCTGCTGTTGCAGGCCGAGCAAAATACTCTCGTTGTTGTGGCGCATGCGCTCGGCCAATACGCGCATCAGATTGCGCGCCACCCCTGGATGCGGCACCACGCCCGTCCAGAAATGCTGCTCGTCAATCAGCAGTAAGCGGCATCCCGCCTCGGCTGTCACGTAGGCGGTCACGGGCTTACCGTCAATTAACGAGAGCTCGCCGATACAACTGCCGGTTTTTATCGCGATGAAATTCGCTGAATCTGCGGCATCGAGATGGACGCGCAAGCTACCCGCCAGCACCAGATAAATGGTTTCATTTTTGTCGCCCGGCGCCAGAATCAGCGTGTCTTGCTCGCATTCGCGAATCGGGCAGGTTTTCAGCAGATTTTGGACAACCTCGCTCGCAATATCACTAAAAAGCTCAAGCCCCGCGAAGTGGGCACCTTCACGACGATCAGCGCGTCGGCGATCAAAAGCAATGCACTCCCCCAGCGCAAGCGTGAGCGGGAAGGTGACCTCGCGCGCGCTGGCGCGCCGGTCGGTGTCTCGCGCAACAAAGTG
>JAYVGG010000369.1:0-4490 GCA_043772475.1 Burkholderiales bacterium | reverse complement strand
CTTCAACCGCTCCTGTGCCACATGCGTGTAGATCTGCGTGGTGGTGATGTCGGCGTGGCCGAGTAGCAGTTGCACTACGCGTAGATCGGCGCCGTGGTTAATCAAGTGCGTGGCAAACGCGTGGCGCAGCGTGTGCGGCGAGAGCGATGCGGTGATGTTGGCTGTGAGCGCATGGCGTTTGATGGCGTACCAAAACATTTGCCGCGTCATCGCGCCACCTCTCGCGGTGACAAATAAATCGCTTGATTTTTGCCCGCTGAGAATCGCTTCGCGGCTCTCGGCCAAATAGCGCGTGATCCAATCTGCGGCGATCTCGCCCATCGGCACGAGGCGCTCTTTGCTGCCTTTGCCCATGGCGCGCACGACGTGCATATCGAGGCTCACTTGCGCGATTTTTAGCGTGACTAATTCGGTCACGCGTAGGCCAGTTGCGTACAATAATTCCAGCATGGCACGGTCTCGAAGCCCAAGCGGGGTGCGGGTTTCGGGCGATTCTAGTAGCGCTTCTACATCGGCTTCCGATAAAGTTTTCGGTAGGCCGCGCGTGAGTTTTGGCGCATCGAGTTTGGCACTCGCGTCCAGCGCCACAATTTTTTCGCGCACCAGATATTGAAAAAATCTTTTCAGCGCCGAGGTCAATCGAGCCGTGCTGCGCGGGCTCGAATTGAGCTCGTCAATGCGATGCGCGAGGAAGGCTTGTAGATCAACGGCGGCCACGTCGGTGAGGAGCAATTTTTGCGAACGACACCATTCATCAAGCTGCGTCACATCGCGCCGATAAGACTCAATCGTATTGCGCGCAAGCCCATCGGTGAGCCAGAGGCTATCGGCGAATTGGTCGATGAGGGGGTTGGTGCTCACAGGAGCGCGGGAGCCAGCGCGCCTTCGTGCGTGAGCAGCCAGCGCTTGATCGCGAGTGGGTCGCCCTCACGCCCGCCCATGAAGCCGCCGAGGCCATTGGCCGCGACAATACGATGGCACGGCACGATAATCGGCACCGGATTGCGGCCGCACGCGGTGCCGACGGCGCGGGGAGAGGATTGAATTTTTTCAGCCACATCGCCATACGTGAGCGTCTTGCCAGCTGCGATTTTTTGCATTGCCTGCCACACGTCGATCTGGTGTTTGGTGCCTTTCATTTTGATGGGCACAGAAAATTTATGCTTGGGGTTTTCTAAGTATTGCATCAGCTCCACCACCGCAAGATGCGCGATGGTATTGGTGTTTGGCGATTTTGCCGTAAGACTCGTTGGCAAAAAATGAATCGCAATCAGGCAATCATCATCAGCCAATACACCCAGTGTTGCGAACGGCGCTTTCACACGCGCGCTGTAATCGTTGAGGTTGGCAAGCACGCTTATGCGGCCAGTTGCACCAACTGCTGGTGCAGCGCGTCAGGGATACTGATGCCATCACGCTGCGCCAAATCACGTGCCGCAAAGCGCCGCGCGCCGGGTAGCCTCACGTCTGCATCTTGCAGCATCATCTCCACCAAGGTCTCAAGGCGCGCCGCGTAGGTGGCGTCGCCCGCGAGCGCACCCGGATCAATCGCCAAAAAGCCGTGGCCGAGGCGCATCACATTGCCAGTCTCGCTGAAAAAAGAATCCGCCTCAAACGCAAACGCCGCCCCGGTGAGCGAGACCACCAAGAGCTCAACCACCATGGCGAGCATGGCCCCCTTCACGCCACCGGCAGGCACCATGCTGCCAAGCAACCCTTCGGCGGGGTCGGTGGTGGGCTTGCCGTTTTTATCGAGCGCCCAGCCGAGCGGGATTGGTTTTTTATCGCGTGCGGCTACCATTAATTTTCCGCGCGCGACTTCGGATAATGAAAGGTCAATAATCACCGGCGATTTGCCCACGCGCGGGAACGCGGCCGCGATTGGGTTCGTGCCAAAAAGTGGCTTGGTGCCACCCCACGCGTTCATCGCCGAGGGGGCGTTACCAAACGCCAAACTCACCAAACCCCGCGCGGCCATTGGCTCTAGGTGGTGTGAGGTCATACCGAAATGGTTCGAGTTGGTGACACCCACGTAGGCGACCCCAAATTCGCGCGCGCGCCGCGTCATTTCTTCCACCGCCATTTCGCAGGCGGAGTAGGCCATGCCATTGCCCGCGTCGATCAAGCACGCTGCTTTACGCTCATGCGCGATGCGCGGCACGGCGGTACCCACCACGCGCCCGTTACGCAAATGCCCCGCGTACAAAGGCACGCGCGAGACCCCGTGAGAGGGGATGCCCTGCTCATCGGCGGCCACGAGTGCTCGCGCGGCAGAGGCGGCCATGGATGGCGAAGCGCCCGCGTTAATGAGCGCGCGGGTGGTGAGATCAATAAGTTGTGGGGGGGTGCAGAGAGGCATGGTGTTTGTCTGATTGGGTAAAGGAGGGAGAGTGCCAACGTGTGTGTCATTGTCCCATGACACGGCGCGATCAATCGCGGCTGACTTAACTTACAATCCTTGCATGTCTATTGCCCTCCTCCTTCTCCCCGATTTCATGCTCATTTTATTTGGGGTGTTGCTCGCACGCATCACCGATTGGGGTCGCGATTTTTGGGCGGGGTTGGAGAAACTCATTTACTACGTGCTCTTTCCGGCGCTGTTGTTTCAGTCTATTGCCAAAAACCAAATTGATTTTTCGCTGGCGGGGGCAGCGCTGATAACGGCTGTCATCACCGTGATTTCTGGCATCGCGCTTGCCTACCTTGCGCGCGGGGTTTTTAAGTCCGATGCGCGCACATTTGCCTCTGTTTTTCAGACGGCATTTCGCTTTAATTCCTACATCGGGTTAGCCGTCGCCGGGCGCTTACATGGCGAAGCCGGGATTGCCGCGTTTGGTATCGTGCTTGGCGTGGTGGTGCCGTTTGCCAACATCGCCGCTGTGTGGGCGCTGGCGCGGCACGCCAAGGTAAGCGTGGCGCGCGAGCTAGTACAAAACCCGCTCATTCTTGCCACGGTGGGCGGCGTGCTTTTTTCACTTTCAGGTTTTCAGCTCCCTGAGGTGGCGCAGATGCTTATCTCACGCATCGGTGCGGCATCGCTTGCGTGTGGGCTACTGGCGGTGGGGGCTGCGCTTAAGCTTGCCGGTATGCAAAAAAACGCAGCCTTAATTGGCTATCTCACGGCGGTAAAGCTCGTTGCACTCCCGGTGGTGGCGATTTTGGTGGCGCGCGCGCTTGGTGTTTCCGGGATTTATTTTGATGCCGTGGTGTTACTCGCGGCACTGCCCACCGCAACCTCGGCCTACGTGCTCGCGGTTCGCATGGGGGGCGACGCCGATGCGGTTGCACAGGCAGTCACAATCAGCACCCTTGCCGGGATGCTCGCTATCCCGTTGTGGTTAAATTACCCTAGGTTGTTATAAATTTCCTTTGGAGTACACAAATGCGTATCGATGACGAAACAGAGAGCACCAACGTTGAAGACCGTCGCGGCGGGGGCGGGGGCGGCGGGATGCGAAGTGCTGGCGGCGTTGGCATCGGCACCATCATCATTGCGCTGATCGCGAGCTATTTTTTAGGCATTGACCCGCGCACCTTGATTGGTGTGGCCGAAACCGTGCAGGGTGGTGCCCGCCAAACACAGGCTACGCCCGGCAAGCCGCTTGACCCAGCCCGTGACCCAGATGCGAAGCTACGCAGCGAAATGGGCAAGGTGCTCAACATGACCGAGCGCACGTGGAGCGCTATTTTTCAAGCCGGTGGGGCCACCTACCAAAAGCCTAAGCTCGTGATCTACGATGGTGTCACCCGCACCGCCTGTGGTGCCGGCCAAGCCGCAATGGGGCCGTTCTACTGCCCGGGCGATCAGGATGTGTATCTCGACATGAGTTTTTTCCGCGAGATGGAAACCAAATTTCGCGCAGGTGGCGATTTCGCTCGCGCCTACGTGATCGCGCATGAGATCGCGCACCACGTGCAAAACCAAATGGGCATCACCGGCAAGACCGACGCCATGCGCGGCCGCATGAGCGAGCGCGAGTACAACAAAGTTTCGGTGCGGGTGGAGTTGCAAGCCGACTGCTTTGCGGGCGTATGGGCGCACCACACCAACAAACAAAAACCGTTCCTCGATGCGAACGATATCGAAGAAGCGCTGACCGCTGCGAACGCGATTGGCGACGATGCGCTACAACGCCAATCGCGCGGCGCGGTGGTGCCGGATTCCTTCACCCATGGCACCTCGCAGCAGCGCGTGCGCTGGTTTAAGACGGGCTTTGAGACGGGGAGTATTAAGGCGTGCGATACGTTTGCGGCGCCGAGTATTTAGTGCCTAGCGGGCCGCCGATGCCGCGTATCCTCATCCACGACATCGGTCGCCAGCTTGCGACTTCACTCCCTGCTATTGAAGCAACGCTACTCAACACGGTTCGCGCGGGGCACTTTGTACTGGGACGTGCCGTGCGCGAATTCGAGGCCGCATTTGCGGCCTACTGTGGCGTTGCGCACGCAGTTGGTGTGGGTAACGGCACCGATGCGCTAGAGATTGCGCT
>JAYVGG010000368.1:0-5566 GCA_043772475.1 Burkholderiales bacterium | reverse complement strand
CGGGCGGTTACCTTGTGCTCGCTGGTGCCAGTTCGGCCTTGGCTGAGACGAGTAGTAGTGCGGCTGCAAGTAGCAGTGCGGCTGCAACGAGTAGTACCGCAACCACTGAATTTGATCTTAAGGCAATGCAGCGCGTTGCCTCACACTCAATTGTTGATTTGTTAGGCCCCAACGGCGACATGTTGACGGGCATGATCGAAAAGACAAAGAGCAAAGCCGAATTTGACGCGGCTGTGGAAAAAGCATCGCACTATATCGGGCAGGCGGCAGGGTCGGCTAAGTCCGCGATGTTCCTTAAGAAAATTGGCTACGCATAAGATTTTTTTCGGAAAAAAGCCGGGAAAGCGCGTGTGTAGTTGTACGCAAAAGAGTTTTTCCGCTATAATTGTCGCACTGCGGGAGTAGCTCAGTTGGTAGAGCGCAACCTTGCCAAGGTTGAGGTCGAGAGTTCGAGACTCTTCTCCCGCTCCAGTTTCAAAAAAAAGGGGAAGCGAAAGCTTCCCCTTTGTCGCTATGAAGCGTGGTTTTTGTTTTGAAGCAGGCAAGGGCGGGTTAGCAAAATGGTTATGCAGCGGATTGCAAATCCGTCTACATCGGTTCGATTCCGGTACCCGCCTCCAGTCATATTTTGCATCACGTTAGCCGCCAAATGAGTTGAATTTTCGGAGAGGTGGATGAGCGGTTTAAGTCACACGCCTGGAAAGCGTGCGTAGGTTTATAGCCTACCGCGGGTTCGAATCCCGCCTTCTCCGCCAAAAATAAAAAGCCCGCGTAAGCGGGTTTTTTATTTGTGGTGGTTTAAGGCGGCCGATGTGGGAGCGGATTGCTTGGCTCCCGGTTTGATTCTGGATGTTTCGCTCGCAGGCAAATTGTCACATCGAGGGCATGCGTGAGATCCGCATTTACGAACCTTGCGTGCGCTTGCAGAGACATCTTTAGTTGTGGTTCGCAATTAAATTTTCTTCTAATTAACATTAGAAAAAATCCGTAATGCGTTGATTAATTGGTTTTTATTAATATTCAGTTGATGGTTAAATGAGCGTATAATTTATATTATGTTAAATGATAGATGTTTCTCAGGCGGGCACTAATCGCTGAATATCACCCCACCCGATCATGCAAACCTTCAATGCCGCCGCTATTTGGCAGCGCTGATGGAACTTGGCAGCACTGTTGGGCAAATGAAAATTGCACAACCACCCGTGGTCCATTCTTGGTCTGCGTCTCGTTGCCTTGCCCTAACAAAAAAATCCACGAGCGGCAAAAACGACACATCGACGAGCTACCCATCCAATCGGCAAATAGATTCGGAATGCCGCCAGACCAAGCGCTGCGTGCAGCGGCTACCGCTTTAAACGCGTCAAAAACTGCTTTCTAAACTTATTGAGCTTGGGTGAAACCACCGCCATGCAATAGCCTTGACCAGGGTTGCGTGCGAAAAAACGCTGGTGATATTCCTCGGCCACATGGAACGACTGTGCAGGCACGACTTCGGTGACGATGGCGTTGGGCCAAATTTTCTCTGAAGTAAGGTGCGTGATGGTGGCGTTTGCAAACCGCATCTGGTCATCACCATGGGTATAGATGCCGGAGCGATATTGCGTCCCGCTATCGTTGCCCTGCCGATTGCGCGTGGTCGGATCGTGAATCGAGAAAAATACGCCGAGTATTTCTACGTAGGAAATAACGGCTGGGTCAAACGTGACGCGGACTACTTCGGCATGGCCGGTGTCGCCCCCGCAAACCGTCTCATACGTCGGGCTGGCGACGTGACCATTGGAGTAGCCCGATAGCGCCTCAGTGACCCCTTCAAGCTCGTTGAATACTGCTTCAACGCACCAAAAGCAGCCGCCACCGAGGGTGGCGACTTCTAATTTTGGTAACACGCGCCCTGCCCTCGCCTATTTCGCAAAATTCGCAGCAACAAAATCCCAATTCACAATCGCCCAAAATCCCTTGAGGTAATTTGGACGGCTGTTGCGGTAGTCGATGTAGTAGGCGTGTTCCCAGACATCGCAGGTCAATAGCGGGGTGAGTCCCTGTGTTATCGGGCAACCTGCGTTACTGGTGCTCTCAAGCGATAGGGAACCATCGGCTTTTTTGCAGAGCCATGCCCAGCCTGAGCCGAAGGTGCCAGCGGCTTTTGCATCGAACTGTTTTTGAAACTCATCGAACGACCCAAATTGTTTGTCGATGGCGGCCGCTAACGCACCGGATGGCTTGCCGCCACCACCTGCGGATACGGGCTTAAAGCCCAGAAAATAGAAATCGTGGTTCCAGATCTGTGCGGCGTTGTTAAAAATCGGGCCGGCTGGCGCTTTGCGGACAACTTCATCCAGCGAGAGATTTTCAAACTCCGTGCCCTTGGCCATGTTGTTCAGATTGGTGACGTAGGTAAGGTGATGTTTGCCGTAGTGAAAGTCGATAGTTTCGACCGAGACATGCGGGGCGAGAGCGTCTTTGGCGTAGGGTAACGCGACTTGGGCGAATACGGTCATGGTGACTCCGGTTGAGGTTAAAAAATGAAGAGCTATTCTCGCAGGAAACGGCAACCACTGCGACAGCAGTAGACGAAAAAAAGGGCTGAATTCTCAGCCCTTTTTTAAGCAGAAAAAAATCAAATTACTTTTTTGCTGGCGCTGCCGTCTTAACTGCAGCGACGACGGGCGCAGGTGCAGCCGCAACGACGATCGGTGTCGGCTTAGGCACCGGTTTTCCCGCTTTTTTCATGTGAGACTGAAAGCTTGCGACCGCTTTGTCTTCGTAGCGCGCAAGATCCGCTTTGCCCTTTTCGGCCGTTGCTTTATCTTTTTCCGCTTTCGCTGCTACGACAGCGGGGTCAGCCGGTGGCGCAGGAGGCAATTTTGCCGACGCTAATATAGAGAAGGAAGCGAAGCCTAGTGCGACAACCAGATTTTTAAATTTCATGCTGATTTTCCTTTAGTCATCGCCAGCGGCGGTTTGCGCGCCTGCGGCTGGGCTGTTAGAACGCTTGCCAGATTTAACTTCATCTAGCCACAAAGGGTGATGCTCCTTCGCCCATGTTTCGTCAACGTGGCCTTTACGCATTCCTTGGTAGGCACCCTCGGTGCCGATCGTGCCAATGTAAATATGGCCAAGTGAAAGCGCCGTAAAGAGCGTCGCAAATGCAGCGTGAATGAGGTTTGCTTGCGCCATCAGCGCGCGTGAACTATCCCAGTTAGGAAATAGTAACAGCACGCCGGAAATACTCACCGCTAACCCAAACACCACCACGCCTAGCCAAAACCAAACTTTCTCGCCGCCGTTAAAGCGGCCAGAGGGGACGTGATTGCCGGAGAGAAGACCGCCAAATTTAGAGAGCCACTTGAAATCGGCGGCATTCATGAAATTGTCTTTCACGTAGAGAAAGAAAAACGCGATGATGGAAAACAAAAACAAGGGGCCCACGAAGTTATGAACGACCTTGCCGGCATTGGTAATGAACCCAAACGCGGAGGCACCGATAATTGGCAGCAAAAAATATTTGCCAAATAATATGAAGATGCCGGTGATGGCCAGAACGACAAACGAAATCGCCATCGTCCAATGGGTCATGCGCTCGGCGCTGTTGAAGCGCTCGATCAGCTTGCCGGAGAGTTTTCCGTGTAAGCGAAATGGTCCCTTGATGAAAAAGAATAAAAGCAAGACGGCTGGCACTACAAGTAAGGCCAAGCCACCGTAAAACGTAATCGGTCCGTTACGAAGTGCGCGCCATTCTTGGCCGCTACTCTCAACTAGTACATTGGTTTCGTGGCCGGGCACGCTTGCATACTGCCCTTTGCTCTGCACCTCGCTCCATTTGGGTGGAACGTTCCAGCCTGGTTTGGCGGTGCTTCCGGCTGGCAGCGCGGGGACAGATTTCTCAACTACGGCAACGGGTGCGGCAGCGAGCGGGGTGGCCGTCGCAGCTGCGGTTGTGGGTGCAGGCACGGGTGTTTGCGCGAAGGCAAATCCGTAGCTAACCATTAAAACCAAAAACGCTTGAAATATACGACGCATCATGAGTCTCCTCCTCCGTGGTGGGGGTGCCGGCTTTGTGCGGTCACCCCACAGGTCAATACAGTAGCGTGCGGATTACTTCGGCTTATCGGCGCGCAGATATTCGTTCTGCGTTTCGTTACGTTTGGCGAGCGTGGCTTCCCATTTTTTCTGGTCGCCACCGAACTTTGCGCCATCGTATGCGCGCGCGTCCTTTTTGCCTGCGTAAATTTTTTCCGACTTCACTTTTTGATCCACTTCACCGCAGCCGACAAGCCCCACCACTGCCATAAACCCTAGCACTGGTGCGGCTTTCCGAGCAAATCCGATATTCAGTTTGCTCATGTTTTCACCATCGCAGGCTTGCTTTCACCGCGACCATACGCCATTGCCCAGCCCCACACTTCTTCGCCACGACCACGGCGTAGAACGCGTTGCTTGTAGATGGTTGAGATCACGTTATCGTCACCACCTAATAGCGCTTTGGTGGAACACTGCTCTGCACATGCGGGAAGCTTGCCTTCAGCCAAACGATTGCGGCCGTATTTCTTGAATTCAGCCTCGCTCGTGTTTTCTTCTGGGCCACCGGCGCAAAACGTGCATTTATCCATCTTGCCGCGCAAGCCAAAGGCACCTGCTTGTGGGAACTGCGGCGCGCCAAACGGGCAAGCGTAGAAGCAATAGCCGCAGCCAATGCACAGGTCTTTGTCGTGCAGCACAATACCTTCGTCGGTCTTGTAGAAGCAATCGACTGGGCACACTGCCATGCAAGGTGCGTCGGTGCAATGCATACAGGCCACCGAGATCGAGCGCTCGCCGGGCTTGCCGTCATTCACTGTCACCAAGCGGCGACGATTCACGCCCCAAGGTACCTCGTGCTCGTTTTTACATGCCGTTACGCAGCCGTTACATTCAATGCAACGCTCAGCGTCACAGATAAATTTCATTCTAGCCATGGTTTTCTCCTCTTATCTGTGGGTTAGGCCGCTACAACTTG
This sequence comes from Burkholderiales bacterium, assembly GCA_043772475.1. GTDB lineage: Bacteria > Pseudomonadota > Gammaproteobacteria > Burkholderiales > Usitatibacteraceae > UKL13-2. Next base: position 570 of record JAYVGG010000368.1, on the reverse strand, counting down.
GCAAAGTGTGGTTTTGGTTTCTTGCATCATCGTTACCGAATCGTAGCCGTAGGTGGTGGCCGTATTGACCGCCTCACCACGCACAATCGGTGCCGCACCATCTGGGTATTTGCCCAGCAAATCCTTGCCCTGCCACCAGCCTGCGAAGTGGAACGGCACGAACGTGGTACCCGATGCAACGCGCTCTGTCACCAGCGATTTCACCTTGAGCTGCGCGCCGGTTGGCGATTTCACCCAAACAAACTGGTTGTTTTTGATACCGCGTGCTTCGGCATCTTTCGGGTTGATTTCGACGAAGTTCTCTTGCTGCAATTCGGCGAGCCATGGGTTCGAGCGCGTTTCATCGCCGCCACCCTCGTACTCAACCAAACGGCCAGAGGTGAGCACCAGCGGGAATTCTTTGCTGATGTCTTTGTTCTTGTCTTGCACACTCTTGTAGAGCGTAGGCAGGCGCCAGAAGGTTTTCTTGTCGCCCTCTGCGGGATACTTCGCGACCAGATCAGGACGAGGCGAGTAAATCGGCTCACGGTGAATTGGCACGGGATCCGGGAAATTCCACACCACAGCGCG
>JAYVGG010000367.1:0-2557 GCA_043772475.1 Burkholderiales bacterium | reverse complement strand
ATTAAGGCAGCGTTAATTTTTTCGGTGAGATTGTTGTGGTCCAAAAATTCGCGAAACGCCTCCGCCGTGGTAGCAAAGCCGCCCGGCACGCGGACGTTAGCCTTGGATAGCTGGCTAATCAACTCGCCAAGCGAGGAATTTTTGCCACCGACAGTGGCGACATCGTGCATACGGCATTCAGAAAGAGGCAAGACCAAAGAAGTGGACATGTCGTAACCGATAGATTGAAGTCAGGTGGAAGCCGCAAAGAAGCGAGGATGGTCAACGGATGCGCCATAATTATAGCCCCAGAGCAAGCATTGTTGCGCCGCAACAATTGCGCGGGATTACCTCGAACAAGGCCACGCCATGCCCCATCGCCGCAGCGTCTTTTTTGTTTCAGACCGGACCGGCATTACCGTTGAAATGCTCGGTAACGCGCTCTTAACGCAATTTGAAGGGGTCGAGTTTCGCCGCGTCACCCTACCCTTCATCGACAATCTCGACAAAGCAGGCGAGGTGCTTAACCAAGTAGAAGCCGCACGGGCTTCCAGTGGCTTACGCCCGCTGGTGCTTACGTCACTCATGGGCGACGATATTCGGCAAAAAATCGCCACCGCCAACGGCATGGTGCTCGATTTATTTGATCGCTTTATTGTCCCGCTAGAAATCGAGCTCGGTGTTAAATCATCCCACGCGGTGGGCCGCAGCCACTCGACGGGCAACGTGCAAAATTACAACCAGCGCATCGAGGCCGTGAACTACACCCTAGCCCACGATGACGGTATGACCAACCGTAACCTCGACCAAGCGGATATTATTTTGGTCGGCGTTTCACGATCTGGCAAAACGCCTACCTGCCTTTATCTAGCGCTGCAATTTGGCATCAAAGCCGCCAACTACCCGCTGATACCCGAAGACCTAGAACGCATGAAGCTACCCCCTGCCCTCTTGCCGCTCAAAAGCAAAGTCTGGGGTCTCACGATCGTGCCAGAGCGGCTCTCGCAGATAAGGAATGAGCGCAAGCCCGATAGCAAATACGCGTCACTCGATAACTGCCGCTGGGAAGTGAACGCGGCTGAAAATTTAATGGCAAGCTCAGAGATTCAGTTCCTGAATTCAACCACCAAAAGTATTGAGGAATTAGCCACCACGATTTTGCATGAGGCACATGTGGAGCGGCATGTTTATTGATGCGCTCGAATGGTTAAACCTAGAAACGGCAGTTGATCGTTGTCAGTGCGGGTTGCGACAAGCGCACGCGGTTGCATCATGGTCGTTAGGCTAAGGCAGCTTGATGCCGCAGCCTAAGGTCGGTGCGTGCGATAAGGTAAATCAAGTTGACGCGCGGATGTTTGGCCTGGGCATAAAGCCGCCCCAACCCAATCTACCAATTTCATCGCGCCTTCACCCGCAAGGTGGGAGGTCTACTTGCCAAAACCCTATATGTGGCGGGCGTTTCCCAGAATTGGCGGCGTTCAGTTGCCGTTTCTAGGTTAAAAGGCTTGCCGTTATTGGCGGTTAGACAGCGGTGCGGGAAGAAAGTTAGCGGTTCTCGGTCGGCGACAACACTATCCGTTTTGCTGTCCGTTAGCGCTATCATTGCGCGGCGAGGTTAGTCGCCAAGCTACTATTTACCTTCTTGAAAGCCACTGCAATGACGCTCATTATTCGTTGGTTCGCGAACGCCCTCGCTCTTATGCTGGTGGCGTACTTGTATTCAGGCGTTGTGCTCAACGGCATTTCCGGTGCCCTCATCGCTGCCCTTGCGCTGGGCCTCGTGAACGCCATTGTTCGCCCCGTCTTGATCTTCCTTACCTTCCCCGTCACGATAGTGACCCTAGGGCTCTTTATATTCGTTATTAACGGGCTTCTGTTCTGGCTAGTGGCCGAGATCGTTCCGGGATTTACCGTGACCGGATTTATCGCGGCCCTGATAGGCTCAATCATGTACTCAGTCATCACGCTGATCACGAGCTGGCTCATCTTTAGCGACACCAAGAAAAAAGATTGAGCCTTCCTCACCGCTAGATTCCCTTCAGCATCGCGCACAGCATTTCTCACCCCGCATTTTTTAGCGCTTTTGTTTGCACAGCACTTGCCATTTGAGCGTCGCGCTTGGCTTGGGAGGCGCTTGATCTAGATGCGGTAGCGTGGACGGCCAATCGCTGGAAACGCGCGCCACGCATAGGGTTCTGGCAAATTGATGTCGCACCTTTTGGGTGTGCGCGCGATAAAATTTTGCGCTTTCGTTGCGGCAACTTTTAGCGAGAGTTCAGATCGGCACGGTCATTGTCGCCAGTGAATTTGACACGCTGGTGTTGGCCTTGACCAATCGCCCCTCAACGCCCTCGTTTCCGGCGCTGTATCGCGCGTAGGCGTTCCCTACGGCGGCAAGCGGCCAGCGGCCAGGCGGTGAGATTGAGGTTTGTGGGATTCCGCGTGAAAAGTAGGCCTTCTTGCATGTACCCAGCCCGCGTGGACGAAAAAAAACCCTCGCTTTGCAGCGAGGGTTTTTAGATTGCAGGGCAAGAATCTGCCCCTCACTACACTCAATCTTACAGTGGGTTTACGCCCA
>JAYVGG010000366.1:0-3708 GCA_043772475.1 Burkholderiales bacterium | reverse complement strand
GGCATCTTGATGCTGGCGTACTACTCAGTTGGCGGCCATACTATGGGTGCTAAGAACGAAAAAGCGAATTCAGCGGCCGAGGTTGCGAAGCGGATCGCGCCGGTGGTGAGTCTTGAAGTCGATCCCGCCAAAGCACCGGCTGGTGGGCTTCTTCCAGCGGCGATGCCGAAGCCTTCGGCGGCACCGGCACCGGCAGCGATTGTTGCTGCCATCATTCCAGTGGCCTTGGCCGCAGGGGCTACGGCAGCAAAGCCTGCTGGTGGCGAGGGCGTGTATCAAAATTCATGTGGTAGCTGCCACGGTGCTGGCATTGCCGGTGCGCCTAAAACGGGTGATAAAGCCCTATGGGGCACGCGCATCGCACAAGGCAAAGATACCCTTTACGACCACGCCATAAAAGGCTATCAGGGCAAAGCTGGTGTCATGCCTGCAAAGGGTGGCAATAGCGCGCTGGCTGATGCCGATGTTAAGAGCGCGGTCGATTACATGGTCGCGGCGGCGAAATAGTCCGCCCGTGAAATCAGCAAAAAGGGCGGACTTCCGCCCTTTTTCTTTTTTGGAGGTTAATCAATGAGCACCTACGCGATTGGCGACATACAAGGCTGCTTTGCGACCTTGCAAGCGCTATTGAAAAAAATCAACTTTAATCGGCGCACCGACACGCTTTGGTTTGTGGGCGATTTAGTCAACCGTGGTGCCAGCTCGCTCGCCGTGCTGCGCTTCGTGCGCGACCTAGGTGAGCGTGCGATTACGGTCTTGGGGAACCACGATTTACACCTGCTGGCGTTAGCGGCCGGGGCGACCAAAGGCAAGGCGGGCGACACGCTTGCCGAAACGCTCGCCGCGAGAGACTGTGACGAGCTCCTCACGTGGCTGCGCGGGCGGCCACTACTGCATGTTGCCGAGCGCTACGCGATGGTTCACGCGGGCCTCCACCCGGCGTGGGACTGGGCGAGCGCGAAACACGCCGCCTTCGAGATTGAAACCGCACTGTGCGCGCCCGATTACGTCACGCTACTTGGCAACATGTACGGCGACGAGCCCACCACTTGGTCGGCAGCATGCGCGGGGGCGGCAAGTGCGCGCCACCGTTTTGTCATGAATGTCATGACGCGTATGCGCGTGCTCACGAAAGCGGGCGCGCTTGATTTGAAATTCAAGGGTGAGGCCGGCGCCATCCCCCATTCGCATGAGGCTTGGTTTGATGCCCCAAGTGCGCGCACGACCGATCAAACCTTGCTCGTCGGCCACTGGTCGGCACTGGGGCTGCGCGTGAGCCCATCGGTGGTGTCGCTTGATACCGGCTGCGTGTGGGGCCGCACGTTGACCGCGTTCCGGCTTGAAGATCGTGCGATTATTGCTCAAGCCGCAGTCGAGCCCGCAGCGGCCACCGGCCGCGATTAAAACCGCTGGTGCGCGTCCGGGTTCGGCACGTTGAGCATGGATGCAATCGCTACCTCGCAAGCCGTCGCCAAGCCACGCCTTGGTGCCCCGTCGGCGGCAATAGCTAGCGCAAATGTCATTTCGGCGGTGATGGCGCGCTGGCCGATGATGCGCTTGATCGATTCCGAAAAACTGATGTCGCCCGCATACGTGGCCGCGATGCAGTATTGGCCGGCCGGCGTGACATAGCGAATCGCGACCGGGCACAGTGTGGCACCATGGGTAACGGCGGGCTCAAAAAGTGAGGAGTGAAACTTAAGCAGCCGGTCGCCCTCGGTCGTGGTGCCCTCGGGAAACAGGCCGACCGTGAGCCCACCCGCGAGGGCGGCATGAATCTCCCGGTTAATACGCGCGGTGTCACTTCTTTGGGTGCGGCGAATAAAAATCGTGCCCGATTTTTCCACTAGCCACCCTGCAAGTGGCCAATCGCGGATTTCTGATTTCGCGATAAACGAAGCCGGGGTGGCCGCGTTGATGACAAAAATATCGAGCCATGAAACGTGATTGGCGACCACGATGAGATTGGCCGCATCAACCAACGGGCGCGCGCCCAAAACGTCAAGCCTGATATTGAGAATTCGCAATAAATTAGCCGACCAGCGCTGCGTGAGTCGTGCGCGGCGCGGTGGCGAAACGCGTGGGTAAAGAAGCCCCACCATCACAAACGCGTGAACAATGTGGAGCGTCAGGCGCACCCAACGAATTGCGCGGAACAAGCGAGGGGTGGCAACGGGCAACATGGGCGCATTCTACCGCAGAGCCTAAGCGCACCGCGTAATAAAAATGGCACCCGAAGGTGCCATTTTTGCCTACACAAAAATGCGACTAGAGCCGTGAAACGCGAGTAGCACCAGCCCCAGACAAAATTCGCACGCGGTCCCCGGCGCGAAACTCTTCATCTTTTTCCTGCGTGACAGCGATAAGATTGCCGCCCTCTAGGCGCACGGTGACCTCAACGCCTTTGCGGTCGTTGGCATTTTTTTCGACCCCGGCCCCAATCACGCCACCGAGAATCGCGCCCGCAATCGAGCCAGCCGCATTGGCATTGTGCCCACGGCCCAGAGTAGACCCGGCAACCCCGCCAATAGCCGCACCGGCAAGCGTCCCGGTGCCAGTATCACGTGCATCAATCACCACATCGCGCACACTCTCAACCACGCCCGCCCGCACGGTTTGCTCGCCGCGTACCTGCGCGCGCGCGTAGTTGCCCCCGCCAAGCCCCGACTGCGCGCAACCCGCGACAAGGGTGCTACCGATAATAGCTACTGCAATAAAAATAGATTTCATGACTTGCTCCTAAAAAAGTCAGGCTACCAAAGCTGCTCGTTAAACGCACCTTCAAACCTTGCTGCGATTTCTTCGCGGGTGGGCTCATGGCGCTGCGGCCCGCGATGCTCAATTTTTAAGCTACCGATGGTGTTCGCCAACCGGCCGATTTTTTCCCAGCCCCAGCCGCGCTCGATACCATAAAGTAAACCTGCCCGATACGCGTCACCACACCCGGTAGGATCAACCCGCCGATTTTCCTTAACGCTCGGCACTTCGATTTGTTGACCATCCGCGTAAATAACCGAGCCATCGGCACCCTTAGTGACAAAAAACGCCTTCGCACGTCCGACTAATTTTTCCAACTTCTCGCCGGTGCGCTCTTCGAGTACACGTGCTTCATAGTCGTTACAGGCGACAAAATCGGCGAGCTCAATGAAATGGCGTAATTCGTCGCCGTTAAACACCGGCATTGCCTGGCCCGGATCGAAAATAAAGGGGATTTTTGCGTCCGAAAATTGCGCTGCGTGTTGCAACATGCCATCGCGCGAATCGGGAGCCACAATGCCGAGCGTAATGCCCTTCGCGTCGCCCACTTTATTGAGATACGAAGACGACATCGCACCGGGGTGAAAAGCCGTGATTTGGTTCGCGTTTAAGTCCGTCGTGATAAACGCCTGCGCCACAAACGCACCCTCAATTTGTTTTATGTGCTTACGTGAAATACCGAGCTTATCGAATCGTTGGGCGTAGGGCCCGAAATCATCGCCCACCGTCGCCATCACCACTGGCTCGTCGCCCAAGAGCTTCAAGTTGTAGGCGATATTGCCCGCCGTGCCGCCGAATTCGCGGCGCATATCGGGAACCAAAAAAGCCACGTTCAAAATGTGGATTTGATCCGGCAGGATGTGCGTTTTGAATTCGCCGTGAAACACCATAATGGTGTCGTAAGCCACGGAGCCACAAATAAGAGCGGACATAGAATCAATCAAAAAAGTT
>JAYVGG010000365.1:0-3601 GCA_043772475.1 Burkholderiales bacterium | reverse complement strand
AATCAGCAAGGGTGATGTATCGGGCGTTATCCATGCGGACGGTGCCGTTGAGTTCCAAGGGCTCAGCAAGGCCTTGGAACGCCTGCGTGTTGCACAGTTTGGTTTACTTGAGCGGATGCGCGCAAAGGCAGCCGCACCCCCTGCCAAGTAGTCGCACACCCGCTCGCACCCGCACATACAAGCGAGGCGAAGGTGCGTTAGGCCAGTGTCTTCGTCGCGATCCACCACGCTACTGCCGCGACGAGTGCGGAACAAGGGATGGTTAGCACCCATGCCCAAACGATCCCGCCGGCAACACCCCAGCGCACGGCGCTGATTTTGTTCGATGAGCCGACACCGACAATCGCACCCGTGATGGTATGGGTGGTGGAGACGGGGATACCGAGTGCGGTCGCTGAAAAAAGCGTAATAGCGCCGCCTGTTTCGGCGCAACAGCCGCCGACTGGTTTTAACTTAGTGATTTTTTGCCCCATCGTTTTGACGATGCGCCAGCCACCGAAAAGCGTACCCAGCCCAATCGCCACATAGCAAGAAATGGCGACCCACAAGGGGACAGGATCTTTCGGGCCAATGCTACCGGCCGCGATCAACAGCATCAAGATAATACCGATGGTTTTTTGCGCGTCGTTGCCACCGTGGCCCAAGCTATAAAGCGCTGCGGACACGAGCTGCATGCGCCGAAACCAGCGATCCACGCGGCGTGGCGCGGTTTTGCGGCATATCCACGACACCAGCAGCATGAGGCCGGAGCCTAGAATGAAGCCCAGCAGCGGTGCCACGAGGATGAACGAAATAATCTTGATGAGCCCGCTACTAATGAGCGAGGCAAAGCCAGCCTTCGACACCGCAGCACCCACGAGCCCGCCCACGAGGGCATGAGACGAAGACGACGGAATGCCGTACCACCACGTGATCGCGTTCCAGGTGATCGCCCCGATGAGGGCGCCCATGATGACGAAGTGATCGACGACTTTCGGGTCAATTGTCCCCTTGCCGACCGCCGCCGCGACCGCGTAGCCCGACACGAAAATTGCCGCGACGTTAAAAAACGCTGCCCATGCCACCGCGTACTGTGGCTTGAGAACGCCGGTAGAAACCACAGTCGCAATCGAATTGGCCGCGTCGTGGAAGCCGTTCATAAAATCGAATACGAGCGCCAAGGCGACCAAAAATACGATCATCTCAAAGCTGATTGAGCCGGTGCCCATAGTGTTGGCTCCGGCTACGCGTTTTCGAGGACGATGCCCTCGATTAAGTTCGCCGTATCTTCGCAGCGATCTGTCACGGTTTCGAGCAACTCAAATACCGCTTTCATCTTAATGAGCTCCCGGGTGTCCGGTTCATCGCGAAATAGTGCCGACATCGCCGCGCGCAGCACACGATCCGCTTCTGATTCCAGCGCGTCGATCTCGGTGCAGAGCTTCAAAATCGCTTCCGCGTTATCCATGTTTGAGAGTAAGCCCACCGCCTGCTTCACTTTCTCAGCGCAGCTCACACAGAGCCCGGCCAATTTGCGCGCCGCTTCCGGCACGGTACGCACGTCGTACAGCACCACGCATTCAGCTACGTCTTCCATCAAATCTAGAATGTCATCCATTGAGCTGATGAGCTTATGAATATCGTCGCGATCAATCGGCGTGACAAAGGTTTGATGAAGCATCGAGATGGTTTCGCGGGTGATGCGGTCGGCGCGCTTTTCCAAATCGCTCACGTTTTGCGCGTGGGCTTCGCGGTTGCCCATATCGCGTAGGAAGGCATCGAGCTCGTTGGCACCCGCCAAAATCAAGCTTGCGTGGTCGCTAAATAGGTCAAAAAATCGCCCTTCTTTGGGCATTAATTTACCGAACATGGTGGCTCCTTGAGGTCAGGTTTGCGGGGAATAGGCTAAAGCGTAGATGAAGCGGATTGTAACAGTGGGCTGTGAGAATAAAGTGTCGTCGTCAAGTCAATTTAAGGAAATGGCTGGAACGCCAATACTGGCGCGGGGTTTGGCGTGTGGGAGGCAAGAAATTGAGGCCGCAATCGCACGGATTTGTCGCTTGTTCCGAAAGCGCGCAGCCTGACAGGTAAAATCGGCACCCATGCGCCTCTTTCGCCTCTTCAAAATTCTTTTTGTCGTTATCCGCTTCGGCTTGGATGAATTCCTGCCGCGCGGCTTTTGGCGCGGGCTCATCGGCGTGCTGTTTTTTTGGCGCTCACTTAGCGCGCCACGCGGCGTACGCCTACGTTTGGCTCTTGAGAGTCTCGGCCCGATTTTTGTAAAGTTTGGGCAAATCCTCTCCACCCGGCCTGATCTGGTTCCCGCAGACATCGCGAGCGAGCTTGCGAAGCTGCAAACCGCCGTGCCGCCGTTTAGCGCCGATGAGGTCGAGCGCGCATTGAACCGCGCCTATGGTGACGACACCGGAAAGACCTGGCGCAATGTATTTTCAGATTTCGACATGAAGCCGGTCGCGAGCGCCTCCATCGCGCAGGTGCATTTCGCCACCATCGGCCTGGGCAGGCTCGCTGGGCGCGAGGTCGCGGTAAAAATTCTGCGCCCCGATATTCACGACGTAATCGCGAGTGACGTGGCTCTCCTCTACACGCTAGCCGACACAGCCGCCATGGTGCTACGCGATGGCGCGCGCCTACGCCCCCGTGAGGTGGTGGCCGAGTTTGACCACGCGATACACGACGAGCTCGACATGGTGCGTGAGGCCGCCAACGCGTCGGCGCTCAGGCGAAATTTTATCGACGGCACGCTGCTCTACGTGCCCGAAGTATTTTTTGAGTACACCACCCAAGAGGTCTTGGTGCTGGAGCGAATTGACGGCATTCCGGTCGACGATATTGCGAAGCTCCACGCCCACAACATTGATCTGGCCAAGCTCGCCCGTGAAGGCGTGGAGATTTTCTACACGCAGGTATTTCGTGATGGTTTTTTCCACGCCGATATGCACCCCGGCAATATCTTTGTGCTGCGAAATGGCGTGTACTCGGGTGTCGATTTCGGCATCATGGGCTCGCTCTCGGATAACGATAAAAACTACCTCGCGCGTAATTTCGCCGCTTTTTTTGATCGCGATTACAAGGCGGTTGCCGTTGCCCACATCGAGGCCGGCTGGGTGCCCAAGCACACGCGTGTGGACGAGCTTGAGGGCGCGATACGCAGCGTCTGCGAGCCGATTTTCGATAAGCCGCTTAAAGATATTTCGTTTGGCAATGTGCTGATTAGGCTTTTTGAAGTCTCGCGCCGATTCAAGATGGAGATTCAGCCGCAGTTAGTGCTGCTACAAAAAACGCTGCTGCAAGTCGAAGGCCTCGGCCGCCAGCTTTACCCAGAGCTAGATTTACGCCCGATCGCGCAGCCAATCTTAAAGCGCTGGATGGACGAGCAGCTAGGCTTTCGCGGCATGGTGAAGCAGCTCAAAAAAGAAGGGCCGCTGTGGACGGCGACGATCCCGGCACTGCCAAGGCTCATCCACCGCGCACTCGAAAACGACCCCACCGCGCGCCTAATCGCGATCGAGGCCGCGATTGATCGCGTCAACAAAACGCAACGCTTTCAATCCTTAGTTCTGCTTGGCCTCACCGTCGTGGGCGGCTTGATTGTGGGCCT
>JAYVGG010000364.1:0-18960 GCA_043772475.1 Burkholderiales bacterium | reverse complement strand
CCCCCCCCCCCCCCCCCCCCCCGCGCGCATTAACGAGGGCGCGATTTGGTTTTTAGCGACGTGCCTCGCGGCAACAATTAGCTTAGCGCTATCCGTACCGGCGGCCGATGCGTCCACAAAAGTCGCGCCCGCCATCAGCGTTACATCACCTGTAAATAACGCCATATTCAACGCACCAGCCACGATTGCCCTCGCAGCGAACGCAAGTGACAGTGACGGCACCGTCAGCAAGGTAGAGTTTTTCAGAGGAACAACGCTGATAGGTGCCGACACCACCTCGCCCTACACGTTTAACTGGGCAAACGTTGCCGCAGGCTCCTACGCGATCACCGCCAAGGCCACAGACAATAGCGGCAGCGTAACGACTTCGGCTACGATAAACGTTGTCGTCAATGCGTTACCTACAGTCAGCCTCACCGCGCCTGCCAATAACGCAAGCTTTACCGCACCGGCTACCATTGCGCTCGCCGCCACCGCTGCCGATAGCGATGGCACGATTGCCAACGTCGAGTTCTTCAACGGCACAACGCTGCTTCGTACCGACACCAGCTCGCCCTACACTTTTAGCTGGACAAACGTGGCAGCAGGTAGCTATGCCATCACCGCCAAAGCCACCGATAACCGGTCTGCGGTAACTACCTCGGCGGTGGTAAACATAGTCGTTAACGCACCAAACACACCGCCCACCGTCAGTCTCACCGCGCCCGCAAACAACGCCAGCTTTATTGCACCTGCAACCATCGCCCTTGCCGCAACGGCGGCAGATAGCAACGGCTCAATCACAAAAGTAGAATTCTTCCGGGGCACCACACTCATTGGCACCGACACCACCTCGCCCTACACATTTAGTTGGACAAGTGTCGCTGCAGGAACCTATGCAATCACCGCAAAAGCTACCGATAACGCTGGTGCCGTAACGACCTCTACCGTTGCAAACGTGATCGTCAACGCACCGCCCACTGTGAGCCTGACTACACCAGCCAACAATGCAACATTCAATGCACCCGCCACCATCGCGCTCGCTGCAACCGCTGCCGATAGCAACGGCACAATTACAAAAGTGGAGTTTTTCAACGGCGCTACCCTGCTCGGCAGCGACACCACCTCGCCTTATGCGTTTAGCTGGGCAAGCGTCGCCGCAGGCACCTATGCAATCACCGCAAAGGCTACCGACAACGGCGGTGTGGTGACAACATCGACTGCCGTCAACATCACCGTCGCTGCACCAAACGCAGTGCCGACCGTTAGCATTTCCGCCCCTGCCAACAACGCAAGCTTTACCGCCCCCGCGACCATCGCACTCGCTGCCACTGCGGCAGACACCAACGGCACGATTAGCAAAGTAGAGTTTTTCCGAGGCACCACGTTGATCGGCACCGACACCACATCGCCCTACACCTTTAGCTGGACAGGCGTTGCCGCAGGCACCTACGCCATTACGGCTAAGGCAACTGATAACAACGGCGCGGTAACGACATCTTCCATCATCAACGTCACCGTCAGTGCCAGCACCAACGCCGCCCCCACCGTGAGCCTCACAGCACCGACCAATAACGCCACCTTCACCGCCCCCGCAACCATCGCGCTCGCCGCTACCGCTGCGGATAGCAACGGCACGATTGCCAAAGTAGAGTTTTTCCGAGGGACAACATTGATTGGCACCGACACCACGTCGCCCTATACGTTTAGCTGGACTAATGTCGCAGCGGGAACCTACGCAATTACCGCTAAGGCCACCGACAATGCCGGAGCAACCGCAACATCTACTGTTGCCAATATCACGGTAAATAGTGCAGTCACCCAGCCAACGGTAACTATCACGTCACCGACGAACGGTGCGACCCTTACTGCACCCGCGACCCTTTCGCTGGCCGCCACTGCCGTAGCGCCAGCCGGATCCACGATCACTGGTATCTCCTACTACGGCGGTAGCAACGGAGAGCTACTCGGAGCGGCGCTGCCGGGTACACCATTAATAATTCCAAACGTGGCAGCGGGCTCCTACACAATCTCGGCAGAAGCGGTTGATTCAGAAAATAGACGCAGTGTGCTGTCAACCGTAACGATCAGCGTCGTCGCAGCCGTAAGCACAGTGTCACTTACCTCCCCATTGCAGGGCACCGTGTATACGGCACCGGCCACTATCCCGCTCACGGCGGTGGCAACACCCACGGCACCCGCCACCAGTATCAGCCGCGTTGACTTTTATCGGGGCGCGACGTTGCTGGGCACATCGACTTCACCGCCATTTACTTATACCTGGCTCGGTGCGCCGACTGGCGGGCACAGGCTGACAGCGGTAGCTACCGATAATCTAGGAGTCACTAGAACATCCCCAGTCACATACGTGGTGTCGGACAGCCAGCACACTTGCACTAACTCGGTCAACAACAATGGCGCAAATCAAGAGGTGACCGAGCTGGCTTTGGCTGCGATGCGTCATTTACCAATCACGTTTGAAGAGAATCGCGGGCAAATACATGAAACCGTCCGCCTACGCGCACAGGTAGCTGGGTTCCAGCTATTTTTGACCGATAGCGAACGCATCTTAGTCACGCAGCCTCACATCCGGCAAGAGGATGGCAAGCGGCGACGGTTTAGCGCGCCGATTGAAACGGCAGCGGCACCGAGCGCAGGTGAGCAAACTGCTATACGCATAAGTCTCGCCGGATCCAATCGCAGCGCTGCTGTCACCGGCATCGACGCGGTTGAACAGCGCAGCAACTACATTGCTGGGTCTGAACCTGATAAATGGCTCACGGGTGTACAGCACTTTGCGCGAGCTCGCTACAAATCAATTTACCCCGGTATTGACGAAGTCTATTACGGTAAAGCCGGTAAGCTCGAATATGATTTCAACGTCGCGCCGGGTGCCGACCCACGCCAGATTCGCATGGTTTTTGCCGGCGCGAAGAAGATCGCCATTGCCGACAACGGCGATTTGCACCTGAGTACCCGAGCAGGGCTCCTCGCACAAAAAAGACCCGTCGCCTATCAGGATATTGATGGAGCACGTATCAAGGTGGATGCCTCGTACGAGATTGCTGCCAACGACGATGTAACCATTAGTGTTGGTGCCTACGATCCCGCGCACATGCTAGTCATCGACCCCGTGCTCGAATATTCCACGCTGGTCGGTTCCGCAAGCGGGTTCCGCGCGGGTGGCATCACCGCGATAGCTGTCAATAACTGTAACGAAGCCTACGTCACAGGGTGGGCCGCTGGCCCTGTTTCTCCGGCTGCGATAGCCCCGAATCAGGTTCTCAATCCCGCGTTGATTAGCGGCGAGCCAAGCTTCTTTGTTGCGAAGTTAAAAGCAAACGGCGAAGGACTCATCTATTCGACGTATTTCATGAGTAGCGTTGGGAAATCCGAATATGATGGTAGCCCCATAACGCTTTCGACGCCAACCGCACTGGCCATTGATGCGACGGGTCATGCATATGTTGGGGGCGACACCAGCGACTGGCTTTTTCCCACAACGCCCGGGAGCGCCTACCCAATGCGCGGGCTGACGACTAAAAGCGGATTCATCGCCAAATTGAATAATGACGGTAGCGGACTCGTGTATGCGTCTTACCTGCCAGACGATGACATTACTTTGCTAAGCTACGCCACTTACCAGAAGAGGAACCGGGCGATCAGCGTCGCGGTCGATGCGAGTGGCGCGGCATATGTGGCGAGGCCTCATCGCGTAGTCAAGCTTCACCCCACCGGGGCAAGTATCGTGTACAACATTGGCGTTGGCAAGGATACGACGGACGGTGTCCCCACGGATACTTTTGAAGGCGCAAATGCCATTGCCGTTGACAGTACAGGCCATGCGTACGTCGCAGGCTCAGTATCGAATAATCTCCCCGTTACCGTCGGGGCTTGGCAACCAATAAATCCAACCGATGGCGGCTATGCAGGAGATACGTCAAGAAAACTCGCTGGCTTTATTTCCAAGATCAATCAAGCAGGTACCGGATTTGCTTACAGTACCTATTTCGGCACCACAGACACCGATATTTATGCCCTCGCGCTAGACGCTGCGGGTAGCATATACGTCGGCGGGACGATTAAGTCTGACTCCAGCCCCGGTTCTTATACCGGGACAATATCCATTTTCAAAGACACGAGTATCTGGGACGTGGTTGGCACCACAGTTGACTGGGGTTTTGTTGCAAAGCTGAACGCCAGTGGGAGCCAACTTGACTATCATTCACTTATAGGCGGGGGAATTTGCTCGGGAAACCCAAATACCGGCCCTGCACCGTGCTACACAGCTGCGACTTCCATAGACGCAATCGCCGTTGACCCCCTTGGCAATGCGTGGTTTACCGCGCACACCGAATCCAATATGTTTCCGGTGGTGAAGCAAATCCCGGGGCTAGCCTCAGAGACCGCCACCACCTTCGCGGGAAAGCTAGACCCCAGCGGTACATCGTTGCGCTTCTCAACACGGGTCGAGTCTAGCCGACGTGGAATTGCTGTCGATGCGAGTGGTACGGCCTACATCGCGGGGGCAACGGCCAATGCTGCGTTCCCCACCACACCATGGGCGTTGCAAACAGCATTGGCCGCGAACGAGTCATATGCCGGGTTTGTGATCAAGCTCAACGAGAATAAAGACACAGTCACCAACCTCGATGTCCGGCCGAACCCCGGCGCGGCTGGCGCGCTTACGACGCTCACGGCAACCGTCCACGGGCAAACACAACCGACGGGGAGCGTGATATTTTTTGATGGCACCACGCCGATCGGCACTGTCACCCTTGTGGAGAGCGGGCTGGTGCCTCTGAATGGATCCACGTTTGCCGGCTTCTATGAGGGCGTCGCGGTCCTTGCCAGCCAATTAAGTGGGGGCATCCATGTGCTACGCGCAGAGTACGGGGGCGATGCAACGCATCGCGGTAGCGTATCGCTAGTCAGGGAGCTCACCGTGGCCAATCCCACGGCGCTCCCAACGGTAACAATCACCTCGGCAATCACCGACGGTGCAAGCCTCGTCGCCAACGCGGGATCAACGTACACGGGCGCTGTATTCAACATCGCCGCCAGTGCGGCACCGGGAAATCGGTTAAATCGTGTAACGGTGGTCGTAAACCCTGTGGTCGCAAACCTTTTATTTCACGATCAGCCGTTCCCCATCGGGAGTACCGACATGACAGGCACCTTTAGCTTGCCACCACTGAACGTCGGCTTTTATTCCGTCCGGGCACAGGCATGGGACAACAACAATAATGTGACAGGATCTGCGCTGATCCGATTCGCCGTAAACGCCACTAGCGCTACGCCGCCGCCAGTGGTGATTACTTCGCCAACTAATGGTACAACACTGACCTCGCTTGCCCCGGTGGCACTGAATGCTACAGCGATGGCAGCGACTGGCCCGGGGTTCCACGTCCAGTTTTCGGTCGCATCCCCCAGTGGATCGAGCTACACCGCTGCGAGTACTTTCGTTCCGTACACCGCGCAGTGGGTGCCAACTGATGGGGGGCATTCGATCACGGCTCACCTCAGCGATGGATACAGTTTTTCGATCAGTGCGCCCACGACAGTAGTAGTCAACTCGCATCTCGGGCCGTTCCTCGCGCCGAGGGTTAGTAGCGTTTACAGGTACCTCAGCGGCATTGGTGGCGACTATTCCTGGCCGTATAGCTCCGGGGGGTCGGCGATCGTGGGATACACGGCAAATTGTTTCGCGCAGGGGCACCCGACTGCTACCGCTACCATGGCGGCAAATGTATTCACCTTTAAGTTGTTAGCTGTGACGCCCGGTGTAGTCTATTCATGTACGGTCAACGCAAGTAATGCCCAAGGTGCAGGCCCATCGAGCGCGTATTTCACCGCCGTGGCAGCGCCAACGATTGGGACCCCTGCCGCGACTGGGATTACAGCCACATCCGTCGGGGTAGGCACGGCAACACTCTCATTTATGCCGCCCGCCCCCGGAACCTCGGCCATTACCGGCTACACAGCGACCTGTAGCAATTCCTTCCAGCCGGGCATTACCGCCACGGCCGCCGCCAACGCGACAAGCATTACCATCGTCGGTCTCACTGGTGGTAGCACCTATCAATGTCGCGTCGCCGCAATTAGTGATATTGGTATCGGCGCGCGTGACGTCAGCGTCTATAGCACCGTTACCGCAAGCGGTGGTTCGGGCCTACCATCTGCGCCGACGCTTGTAACCGCGACGGCGGGTACGGGTAGCGCGGCACTCTCGTTCAGTCCACCTGCAACTATCGGCGGCACCGCCCTTACCGCTACTTCTGCGACCTGTACGGCGGTGGGACAGCCCACGGTTACGGCCAGCGCAGGCGTCGCCACAAGCATCACTGTTGCTGGCCTGACCGGGAGCGTCACGTACTCTTGCACCGTCACCGTAAGCAACAGTGCTGGAGCAAGCCCAGCGAGCAATGCCCTCAACGTCACGCCCCTCACGCCGCCAGCCGCTCAGATTAGCGTCGCTTCGCCGTCGGCAAATAGCGTCGTGATTGCCGGTAGCCCGTGGTTCGTCACGGTGCGCGCGCAGAGCGGACTCGTTGCCCTGACCCGTGTAGAACTGCTTGTCGATGGCATCGTCGTCGAAACCGTTCAATTGCCAGCATCGCCCGCGAGTTATTCAGCGCTTATCGCTTTTGACTGGCAGGATACGGTACTTGGCAACCGCGCACTTGTGGCACGCATGACAAATGCGCTTGGCGCCACGCTTAGCAGCGAGCCGGTGGCTATTCAGATCATCGACGGTCCCAAAGTGCGAGTTCTAGCTCCCGGCGCTGCCTTTTCGAATTCCGGCGATATTGACCTGTTCGCCGTCGCCACGCCCCCCGCCACGCCCGTAGGCACAACCATCACACAGGTTGATTACCACTTTAAGAACTTGGACAACGGGCAAAGCTTTCCCTCTAGTGAGGTCTTGCTTACCACTCCGCCATTTGCGTACCGCATCCCTTCTTGGTATTCCGGCACCCTCGCCGTGACAGCGCGGGCAACGGACAGCACTGGAAAGGTCGGCATATCCGCGCCCATTACGATCACCGTCGCGCAAACTGCCACTATCGCGGAGTCCGCAGGGCTTTACGGCAGCACTGTCGCCGCCACGTCAGTCCGCGTCACCGGCACCTACCGTGGCCCGACCAACTCAAGCGTGACTGTGAATGGCCAGGTAGCCTTAGTGACAGGCAATGGCGACTTTGTGGTTGACAACGTCCCGCTACAGGCTGGGGCAAACACGCTTAACCTCGTCGTCAATGACACGAGCGGCGTACTCTCCACTCGGTCCATCACTGTCAATCGCGCCGCAGGCACCACCGAAAGCCCCTTCAGCTTAAGCGTCTCCCCTGCCAACGGCATTGCCCCCAAAATAGTCGGGCTCAGCATCGCCAATGTCAGGAGTGTCACCGGTGGCAGCGTGCAAATGAACTGCAATAACCCAGCCAGATCACAGTCGCTACCAAATACCCTGACCTTTCCGACGAGTGCCGCCTCCTACGCTTGCAGCTACACGGACGCGTACGTTTACGAGCCGTGGGTCCTAGTCAAAAACGCAGCCGGGCAAGTCGTATTTGAGGCAACACAACGGGTCGCGTTAGTTGATCCGATGAACGTCATCGCCACGGTGCGCGGCACCTACACCACGCTGATCAATCACCTAAAGTCGAACGACAAGGCCGCCGCGCTAAATCAATTTTTTGGGCACGCACGCGGCAAGTACGACGAAATATTCACCGCGCTAGGTGCAGACCTTCCCACCTTTGCCGCCCAAGTCGGCACCATCGCCAGCGTTACCGTAATGGATGAATCCGCCGAAATCGTGATTCAGCGCGGCGTAGGCACAGTCAAAAACACGTTCATGATCTATCTTATGCGCGGTGAAGACGGTGTGTGGCGCATTGAGTCGATGTGATGAACATTGACCATAGATCGCGGCCAATGAGCCTCGCGCCAAATACCCGAAACACCGCGCCACCATTAGCTTTCGCCGCAATTGCGGCCACCAAAATAGAAGTGGAAATACCGTGCTAAAAAAACCAAGCGGTATCACCGTCTCACTCATCGGCGGCGCGATATTTTTTGCGACGCTCGCGTATTGCGCGCCGAGATGGGCACCACAGCAGCCGGGCGAGTTTTACGGGCAAGTGCTAGACCAAGATACCAAGCAGCCGATTGAGGGGGCGTATGCGCTGCTGGTTTACATCGCGGCGGGCGGTGTCCCGATGGGTCACTCGGCTAGTTGGTGTGTGCGAACCAGAGGAATGTTCACCGGCAAAGATGGCAAATTTAGTTTTCCGGTCGACACAGAAGGCGGTGGCAGCCCGCTGTACGTAGAGGCAATCAAGCCTAACTACTTTACACATTCCGTTGAAATGCCTCGCTACAAAGGTCAGGTAACTTACAACCCAGAGGCCAAGAAAGACTGGGACATTTTCCTCAAAAAGCAGGATCCAGCAAAGCCGAGTTTTCAGTTTGGGTTCCAAACTTGCGAGCGCCCTGAATCACGCGCAGGGGCGGATGCTGCGATGGAATATCTAAATATTATCCTTGGCGAATACACCCGTTTTGGTCTTTATCCAAACGACATCGAAGGCATCAAACAGCAAATCAAGTGGCTCCAATCCGCCCCCGACAAACAGTAAGGACAAACTATGAACGCAAGAACCGTTAAGCGCCACATAAACGCACGCGTAATCGCAACAAGTGTGGCTGTCCTCTTGATAGTGCCGAGTGTTGCTGCGTTTGATATACGTACCCACACCGCGATGACGGCAGCTGCCATTGCACAATCCAAAATTACGAACACGCCGAACACCAGTCTTGTATTTAAGAAATTAGGGCTCTTTGACAGCGAGGCAGTGTTCGGTAGCACCTATGTCGATCTTGGCAGTGGAACCACGCGACGCTCGACAGAGTTTGAGGGGAAGGTTTTTGTCCAAGTTGGCCGCACTGGTACCACCGGCCTAACCCTCCCCCACTCCCTCTCCATCCCCGGCTGGATCGTGCGCGGGGCCGTGCGCGAAGACGACAACACTTCGGAAACTCCAGAGGGTAGCCCGGCAGGTGACGAACCCGGTGGTGTTTTTCAGCGCGTGTTTGGCCATTTCTACGACCCCTACAATGACCGACCGCTCACTGTCGGCTTCGCACTTGGTCCCCGCTCACCCGATTGGGCCACCGTCAAGGGCGTGGGGATTGGACTAGTTGGCACTGGCCGCCAAAACTACTACAACCTCCCCTCCGCCCGCGAAGCCATGTGGCGCGCACTCACCCTCAAAGCGTGGGACAACGGCACGCTCACCGACGCGCCCACGCCCAGCGATTGGCCGAACTCCACCAAGGAACAACTACGCAAAGCCTACTGGGCCACCACCTTTCGCGCGCTGGGCGACATGGTGCATCTGGTGCAAGATGCCGCGCAGCCACAGCACACCCGCAATGACGCGCATTCTGGTTTTGCCTGTGTAGCCTACACAGGCGCGTGCGTTTTCGGGCACGCCAGTTTTGTTGAAAATTACTTGGCGGCCAGAACGATTCAGGCATCGCAATTCACTTTGCCTGAAGGGCTGTGGGCTGTTGAGAGAGCGGAGGTTGTTCGAACGACCGCCCCCCAGCTAACCTACGGCGGCTATCCGGCACCCACATTCGCGCTCGCCCGCGACTACTTCTCCACTGCCACGGGTGCGGCCAACGCCACCGGCAAAGGCCTCGCCAATTACAGCAATCGCGGCTTCTTTAGCTTCGGCACCAATCTCGGCGCGACCGGCACATCGAGCTACCCATCGCCCAGCGCCGCCGGACTCGTCGATAGCGCGCTCACCGGTGCCGCCGTCGTCAATATGACCGGCCAGCCGATTGGTGCGGGCAGCGAAATCCGCTTCAAGGAAGGGCTGGTCTATGATCCTGTTATCGCAGAATCAAATATGGCCAAGCTCACCACCAACGGCGTGTGGGATCAATTTCTCCTACAAAAAAACTTAGCCCCACGTTATTCGCTCAACCACTACAACTACGACGACCAAGCCCGCCTCCTCATCCCGCGCGCTGTCGGTTACAGCGCGGGGCTGATTGACTACTTCTTCCGTGGTGAGCTAAAAATCGACCTCCCGGATGAGGGCATCTACAGCATCCTCGACCACGCCGACCCACTCTCGAACTGCAAAAACGCCTGCGGCTTCACCAAGATCAAACTAAAGCTCACCAACACCACGCCGGATATTGTGGTTTCGGGTGGGGGGCCAACGGTGGTGAATATTCCTGCGCCGCCCAAAAGCCAAAACACCCCGCCAGTATTAGCGTTTGCGGAAGTAGTACACAAAACTGTTGGCGGAGAAACGCGATGCTAAATAAGCCAAGATGTATCACGATCACGCTCATTGGCGGGGCGATGTTTATCTCCACGCTCGCCTTTTGCGCCTCACCGTGGGGATGGAATCGCCATCCCGAATTTGTCGGACAGGTGTTGGATGCTGAGACCGCGCAGCCAATTGAGGGAGGCTATGCGCTGCTGGTTTATTTGGGGGCGGGTGGTGGCCCGGCGGGCCACACATCAAGCTGGTGCGTGCGAACCCGCGGGATGTATACCGGCAAAGATGGCAAATTTAGTTTCCCTGTGGACAACCGTGGTGGCGGCCACCCGAACATAGTACATGCCATAAAGAGCGGCTATTTTTTGGATGTAGCCGCAACTGCCGCTTACAACACAAAAAAACGAAAGCACGATACGCCGGAAAAGTGGGACGTTTTATTGAAAAAACAAGATCCGGCGAAGCCGAGTTTTCAGTTTGGGTTTCAGGATTGTGAGAGACCAGAGTCAGAGGCGGCAATCGAAGCGGCACTGAACTTCATGTCAATAGCTGTAATGGAAGAGAAGAAATATGGGAAAGATGTTCGATCTATCAAGGCGGGTGAGGACCAAATGCAGTTCATGCGTAAATATGCTGAAACCCGAGCTAAAACGAAAAATTGAGGATTGAAAATGCAGATCAACATGAAGTCACTGACAGTTTTTGTGGCGACAGCCATCGCGCAAAATGCTTGGTCGTTCGATGTTGTAACCCACACCGCCATGACCGCTGAGGCTATCAAGCAATCAAAGATTTCTGCAACACCAAATACCAGCCCGATCTTGAAGAAACTCGGGCTGTATGACAAGGAGTCTCCCTTCGGAGACAACTATCTTGATCTTGGCGTGCCTTTGACGAGGCGAACAAAAACGGATTTTGAAGAGAAAAAAATGGTTGCCGTTCGGAGGGTAATTCCAGACTTACCGACGTCCCTCTCCATCCCCGGCTGGATCATTCGTGGCTCAGTACGTGAAGACGACAACACTGTTGAGACCCCGCAAGACAATCCAGAGGGCGACGAACCCGGCGGCGTATTCAATCGCGTGTTCGGCCATTTTTACGACCCGCAGAACGACCGCCCGCTAACTGTTGGCGTTGCGCTTGGTCCACGCGCACCCGACTGGGCAACCGTAGCTGGCGCGGGCGTTGGCGTGATCGGTGCAGGTCGGCAAAATCATTACAACCTGCCGTCTGCCCGCGAGGCCATGTGGCGCGCCTTAACCATGACTAAGCTCCTCCCAAATGGCACGCTAGAAACCATACTCCCTGGCGGTAACAACGTTGGCGCAGCTGCCCACGAAGCCGAACGCAAAGCCTACTGGGCTACCACTTTCCGCGCTGTCGGCGACATCGTGCATGTGGTGCAGGACATGGCCCAGCCGCAACACACCCGTAACGACGGCCATGCTGGTTATGGCTGTGCGCCCTACGTAGGTTGCGCGTTTGGTCACGATAGCTTTGTAGAAAAATACTTCGCAGCAAGAACTATTCAGGCGAGGCAATTTACGCTTAAAGAGGGGCTGGTGATTCCCTCAGACGGCAAGCCCATTGACACCACCGCGCCCCAGCTCATCTATGGCGGATACCTTGTGCCGTCATTCGCGTCGGCTAGCCACTACTTCTCCACCGCCACCGGCGCGGGCAACGCCGCCGGCAAAGGCCTCGCCAACTACAGCAATCGCGGCTTTTTTAGCTTCGGCACCAATATCAAAGGATCGGCAACATCACCAGAAAATGCCTCCAACTACCCTTTGCCCGACTCCACCATCCTCACCGAGCGCACACTCAGTGGGGGCGACGTGCTCACCATGACGGGTGCCCCGGCGATTACAGGCGGCGGTTACACGGCCGAAATCAAATTCAAAGAGGGCTTTGTGAATGACTCCATCACGCTCGCCGCCGACAAAGTCAAACTCAGTAGTTACGGGCTGTGGGATCAGTCCCTTCAGAGAAAAGGTGTTCTGCTCCGCGACTACACCCTCAACCACTACAACTACGATGACCAAGCCCGCCTGCTCATTCCGCGCGCGGTGGGCTACAGCGCGGGGCTGATCGACTATTTCTTTCGCGGCGAGCTCAAGATTGATCTACCCGACGAAGGCTTCTACAGCGTGATCGACCACGCTGACCCGGCATCCAATTGCAAAGATAACTGCGGCTTCAGCAAAATCAAACTCAAGCTCACCAATGTCACGCCGGATATCGTGGTCTCGGGCAATGGGCCGACGGTGGTGCAGAACATGGTCGGCGGCACAGCCGTTGCCGTCTTTAAATATTCGCGTAATAGCTGCTATAAGCCCGACCTCTCTGGTGAAGTCGGGAGTGACGATTTCCCCAACGATACAGCGGGGTATAGCAAATGTTTGTTCGCGAATGGCGACGTGGTGGCAGGGAAGCAGGTGGAGGACATTGTGGTTTCGCAGCCCCTCACCGGGATTTCGCTCAATAAAGGCGAACAAAAACCGTTGATCTTCACATTCGATACGCCACTACCGATCAACGCTTGGAATGTATCGTTGCAGGTAGTCTATCGCGGGCCTCTTGGAAGCGAAGCGGATGCTGTGGTGGTGACGACGGAGGAGATTAGCGGGGCAACTTACTGGACTGTTGCAAACGCTATGGATTACTGGCGAGGCTGTGCTGGTAAGGATTTTGCGACTGTAACCGAAATATACAGCTTTTCTAACCCGCTATATGCACAGAGAGTGTTCCGTTTTTGCGCAGGCCTGCCCCAGGACTGTTTTCATGTGCCGACCGCCTACAAACTGCTCTCGTCGGTTCTTCAAAATGAAACATATCGCGAGTTTGCTGAAACTGTACGCCTACCGGTGGGCTCGTTCGCACGTGTCGCAGTACTCGGCCAGCGAGATGCATTCAACATGACGCTTCGTCGAAGCGTTGGGACTGCTGACGACCAATTCATGGCGATCGCGTATCACCTCGGCGGTGCGACCGCCACGTTTAGCGACCAACCGTACCTTATAGCGAAAGCGGCCAACAATTTGTCGATCAATCCCAGTAATAGCGCAGTTACCGCAAATCCGGTTAAAAAGTCTAGGGGCAGCTATCGCAGTGAAGGGTTTCTCGCCACAACTTCCTTCGATTCTGATTTTCCTTCACTGCCCTCTGTCACTCAGTGGTTCACGGGTTACGATGCCCTTCCGCCATACGCCAATCCCAACCCTGTTCCACTAAAGACCCTTGATTTCGCAAACGCGGCTACGCCACCAGTGGCAGCACCAATGATGAAGACTGTGCAAAGTAAGGGTGTTCCAGCAGTAGCTGAGTCAAGAGGTGTGTCCGCGGATGACAGAAACACCCCATAGCGCAAGCAGCGAATTGGCGTTGCGCGCGCTACCTGAATTCGGTAGCTGCACAATGCCGCTACCAGTCGTTAGCCACCGGTAACCATGAAAAATCACCTCCTCGCCGTCACGCTTTCCGCCCTAGCCCTCGCCTTCACACGCCCCGGCGGAGCGCAGACCCCAGCAAACGCCACCGATAAAGCGGATTCCGCCGCCTACTGGGCGTTCGCACAGCACGATGCAGCAGCACTTGCCGCCGCTCGCGCGAAGGGCGGGGACGCCGCGCGATTTGCCAAGAGTAATCCTTCGGCGATCGTGGATGCGGTGGAGCCAGAGCGCGATCTGGAGACGCTCGCGTTTGTGCTCAAGAGCGGCGCGAACCCTGGCAAGCAGAAATTTCTGAGCGGGACTGTTCAGCCGATATTACGTGCTGGGCTCGACATCGCAAAGATCGGCTTGCTTATTAAGGCCGGGGCAGATATTAATGCGCGCGAACTTACTGGACAGACACCTTTGGGGTCAGCGCTCTCAGCGCCGACCCGCGAATTCAAATACCCGCCCATGCCCAAACCGGGTGCTACTCAACGCGTCTATTCCAAGCTCGACGTGGTGCGTTTTCTGCTTGATGCAGGCGCAACAATTCATGATGGCAGCGCTGGCCCCGCGAGCGGTGGTAGCGCGCTCGCGCGCACGCGCCGTGAGGACAAGGATGTGATCGCGCTGCTGCTTGCACGTGGCGCAACGTTCAAGGGGGTGAAGTTTGACGAAGACGATTTCGCAAAAAAGCCGATCAACCGTGGGCCGCTGCACACCGCACTGATGATGGAGCGCGATGATCTGGCGATGGCGCTGCTCGCCCGTGATCAGCGCATCGCGGCTAACGACGAGCTAGCGCTCTTGCACGCGGTGCGACGTGGGTTTAGTGACGTTGCACTTGCCTTGCTGCAAGCCGGTGCTAACGCGCGCGTAGCAGATAGCGAGGGCAATACGCCGCTGATGTTTGCCCGTAAAGGACGTGACGCTAAAATGATTGCCGCGCTGTTGAAGGCAGGCGCAACTGATCGCCCCGATTTGCCAAAGGCGTCATTTGAGTACGAGAGCCTAAGCAAATTCACCAAACAGGTCGCGACGATTATTGATGACGCTGCCGCAATGGATACACCGCGTTTTGGGCTGGAGCCAAGACAGACGAAGCCGCTACAGGAGCTGGTGCTGTATAGCGACGGTAAGAGCCGAGCAGATCCCATCGTCTGCGAGCGTGTCAGCACCTACGCGATCATTTCGTCGATGAATGTAGCAGATGGCATCGGTGTCGGTAGCTGCACGGCCGCAACCAAGCGCATTGTGGCGGATGTCGAAAAGTCGTTTCTCAATCGCACAACCCAGCCCGGCCTCGATGCCGACAGCATGGCAAAAATGGGATGGGTGTGGAAACAAGAAAAACTGCCCAGCGGCGCGCGCGGTTTTGAATTCCCACTCTTGGCCACCTATGGGGTGACAAGCGTCGCGGCGCGCAATTACGTGCTGATCGACAAATCAGGAACTCGCGCAGTCGTAGTCCAGGCTAGCATCGGTAATATCTGTGCAAACGGGGGCGTGCGGACACCGCTGTGCACCGACACAAGCCGGGTCTTTGCTGAGATCGCCGAGCGGGTAAGCCGCTTGCGCCAAAATTAAATGCAAAAATTAAATTGACAACTCTAATAGTAAGATAAATAATAAGAAATCGTACTAAATTCATATACTGTTGATTTTATGCCAGATATTCGTATGCGAGAAAAACATCAGGTCACGCTGCCCGCCAGTGTCGTACGCGAGGCCAAGCTCATGCCTGATGATCGGCTAGCCGTTACTTTTGTCAATGGCAGCATCATTTTGACCCCGAAGCGACCTGCGCTTGCAAAGAGTGATGTGATGGCCTTCGCGGGGGTGGGGCGCGGGCTGTGGGGCGAAACGGCGCGTGAGGTTGACGAGACGCTTTCGGCGGGCAAAGACGCATGGGAGCGCTAGAGGCCGTATTGGCGCGCCTTGCCGGGCAGCGCGTCTACATTGATACCAATGTTTTTATTTACTTTTTAGATCGTCATGCCACTTATTTTGATGCGGTGGCCCCCTTGTTTCGAGCCTGCGCGGCACAAGAATTTTTTGGCACGACAGGCGATGCTGCCGTGGCGGAAGTCATGGTCGGTGCCTACCGCCAAAATGATCCCGTGCTGGTGGCGCGGTTCAAACAATTTTTCGCACAGAAAAATTTCTTAACCATTGCCTCACACGATCACGCCGTCTTTGATGCGGCGGCTATGCTGGTTGCGCGCAATCGCTTGCGCTTTATAGATGCGCTTCATTTCGCCACCGCGCAATCCACCGGCTGCCCATTTTTCATCACCAACGATACCGCGATCAAGTCGATGGCGAATCTTGAGGTGATTTTGCTCGCGTCGTTATTGCCGCCCGCCTAAAACACTATCCCCACGCCTCGCGATCCGCCCACAGCGCCACGCTGAGCAGCGCGTAAAAATGTCCCTCGACATTATCGAGAATCGAAGAATTGATAAAGCTGTGGATGATGAAGGCGAGCAAAAACCCATAGGCGATGAGCTGTTTACTGCGCGGCTGCAGGGCTAGCGCGCTAAATTGCGAATAGAGCAAAAAAATGAGTAGCAGTAAGCCTGGCACTCCAAGCTCCGCCCAGGTGAGTAAAAATTGTTGATGCGGGTTGCGGCTTTCTACGGGGGATATTTTTTTATATTCGGTGCGAAAGCTGCCCGTGCCGGTGCCAAATGCGGGGGTTTTCTCGATGATGTTGAGCGTATTGATCCACAGCGCTGGCCTAGCGTGGCTGGCTTCGGTGGTGCGATTTATTTCCCTCGCGGCGATCTCGATTTGTGTGGATTCTATTAGCCGGTTTTTGAACGTGGGCGAGTATTGGTAGAGCGCGCTAAGGGTGAGCAGCGCTACGCCGCCATACACGATAAGCCCGCGCCAGCGCCAATACGACACCGCAAAAATCAGTAGCAATAAGCCCAAAACAATAAAGCCCGCACGCCCGGTATTGATAAATAAAAGGTGAAAAGCCATCACCCCCGCCATGCTGAAAAGCCGCGCCCGTATTGGCTTTTGAGCCATTCCCAAGATGAGACAGGCGAAAATCAAAAACGCGGCAAACGTGCCAAACGGAATATGCGAGTGAAAGCCCGAGGCCGATGCGCCGAGCGTGGCCGTGCCCGCACTTATCCATGGCACGTAGGCCAAAAGTGTTGCCGCAAAGTGCCCCGCCAAAAAGCCATAAAAAACGCGCAGCGGCACGCCTTGCCGCATCACGCTCATCATGAGCGGAATCAGCAGTAGCTCCCGGTACTGCCCGAAGGTTTCAAAGGCGATATGCGGCGTAGCCGATGACCAGATCATGCCGATTCCAACGAAAAGCCACAGCAGCATGGCCGCGCGCGCGACAAGGTTTTGCGTGAGCGTGTTGAACGTGACGCGAAAGCCGTCGCCTGTAAACCCAAGTAGTATCCACGAGATCAAAAACAGCCCGGTCGTGATGCCCACCAAGGCCGTGGGCAGCGAGATTGCCGCCGCGCTCAACACCACCAGCCATTGCGCTATGCTTAGGAGCCTCGGTGTTTGGGTGAGTGGGTGCGTTACAGTCATCTGCATGGGGTGGATTTATTATTTGGGTTAACGGGCGTGGTGGAGTGTACCGTAGCGTCACCGTGCATCGGCTTATCCGCGCCGGATAGGCAAACACTATTTTATTTTGCACCAAGGAAATGCCCCATTGAAAAACGCTGCACTCACCGCCCGCTCACTTGCCGCCATCTGGCACCCCTGCACGCAGATGAAGCACCACGAGCAATTTCCGCTTGTGCCCATTGTGCGTGGCGAGGGCGTGTGGCTGATTGATGCCGAGGGTAAGCGCTATCTCGATGCCGTCAGCTCATGGTGGGTAAATTTATTTGGCCACGCCAACCCGCGCATCAATGCCGCGATCACCGAGCAGCTCGGTAACCTCGCCCACGTGATGCTCGCGGGCTTCACGCATCAGCCTGCCATCACCTTGGCGGAGCGCTTGGGCAGGCTCACCGGGCTCGGGCATGTGTTCTACGCGAGCGATGGCGCATCAGCGGTCGAGATTGCGCTCAAGATGAGTTTTCATTATTGGCGTAACGTGGGCAAAAGCGGCAAACAAAAATTTGTGAGCTTAGTGGGCAGCTATCACGGCGAGACGTTGGGGGCGCTTTCGGTGACGGACGTGGCAATTTTTCGTGATGCTTATGCGCCGTTACTGGCTCACAACATCCTCGTGCCATTTCCCCAAAGCCCAATAACCACGGCGCTTTCCAGCGATTCATTAGATGCAATTGCAGCGCTTGAAAAACTTTTTGCAACGCAGCACGACGAGATCGCTGCCTTTATTGTTGAGCCCATGGTGCAGGGTGCTAGCGGGATGCGGATGATGTCGGCGCACTATCTTGCCGCCGCGCGTGCGCTCTGTACGCGCTACGGTATCCATTTCATCGCCGACGAAATCATGACCGGCTTTGGCCGCACCGGCACCCTGTTCGCGTGCGAGCAAGCTGCCATCACGCCAGACATTTTGTGCCTATCCAAAGGCATCACAGGCGGCTACTTGCCGCTTTCCTGCGTACTAACCACCGACGTGATATTTGCCGCTTTCTATGACGACAAAACCACCCGAGGCTTTTTGCATTCGCACTCCTACACCGGCAATGCGTTGGCCTGCACGGCGGCACTGGCGACGCTCGATATTTTTGAAGCGGACAACGTGATTGAAGCCAATCGTGACGCCGCCGCACGTTTTAACGTGATTGCCGAAAAACTTCGCCAGCACCCGCGTGTAAAAAATTATCGCAAGCTCGGCATGATCTGGGCGTTTGAAGTTGAAAACGTAAGCCCCACGTTTGCGCGCGAATTTTTTACGCGCGCACTGGCGCACGGTGTGCTGCTGCGACCGATTGGCAACACCGTTTATTTCATGCCGCCGTATGTGATTAAGGATGCAGAGTTTGCACTTCTCGTTGATACTACGCTGACTGTTTTGGGCGAATTGCACCACCAGTAAGAAGAAGTGCCGTAGCTCGGAAACCGCCGCGCGTCTTCGGGGCTACCATTGGCGCATCGTCTGTTGCGGCGAAAAGTTAATTTCCTAATAGGCTCATCATGCAAGACAAAAATCTCGACTCCCTTTTCAACAGCAACCGCGCGTGGGCGGATCGCGTTTGCGCGCAGCACCCTGATTTTTTTGAAACGCTCGCCAAGCAGCAAAGCCCGAAATACCTGTGGATCGGCTGCTCGGATAGCCG
>JAYVGG010000363.1:0-3761 GCA_043772475.1 Burkholderiales bacterium | reverse complement strand
CGGCTATTGCGGTGGAAACTGTGCGTCGTAGGCGGCCATGCGCCAGCCGGGGCCTTGCTGCCGCACGCGGCGCAAATACAATTCAATCGTGGTGGATTCGAGCGTGACAGCGGCGAGCGAATTGGCGACGTAGGTCGTATCGTTCACCACGACGGAGTCAGCGAAACCATCGGCGGCTGTACCGACAATAAATAAACCCTGTGTCGGTTGCCACGTATTGGTCGCTTGGTCAACGCGGTCCATCGCGCACAAGATTGGCGCTTTGGAAAGCACCTTCACGCCGACTTGGGTAGCACCATTGCGGGCGCTCGATTTTCGTACTACCACGCCGAGTACGCAGGGCTTACCTTTCTCAAGACGAACCGCGAGCAGATCGCCCACATGCACGCGGCGTGCATCGTCCTCCACCATGTCGAGCCCGAGACCGCCATCGCTAATATCGGCGAGATGAATCGCATTGCGTAGGCCAATCTCGGCACCACCACCAACGAGTGAATGGAGTTTATCTGGCGAAAAAGCGAGGCTACAAATTTCTGAAAACCCAAAAAACACCGCAACCGCAGACTGGCTCGCAACCGAGATGCGGCGGGCGCGCTGCTTGCGCGCAGTTTCGATGAGCGTAAATTCGCGCTCCAAAAATTCGATCACGGCCACATGGTCTTCCAGAGGCGCGCTCATGCCGATGCCGAAGCCGGGGAAAATGTTGCCCAGATGAAAGTCACGAATCGTGCGATCGAGCTGACGCTGAAGTGGCCGCAGGCTCAGGAATAGTTGCGCGCCGTCGCCTGGCAGTCGCGGCGTGAGACTTCCCTGGGCTTCGAGCGCATTGACACCCAGCATAAATTCGCCGGGTGTTGGCTCGGTCGTGAGCCAGAGTGCGCCCATCCACGCGACCAGCCAGGTATCGAGTAGCTCGAGCCGTTTAGGCGAAAGCCCGCCCCCAGCAAGGCGATCGAGCAAGAGCGCACGCACGTAGAGCGACTCGATGGTGGCATCAAATGCACGCTCTTCGATGCGCGTTGCGAGCACAACGCCATCGAGTTGAAACGAGCGCGCCGTGCGGTAACTGTTGTGCAGCCATTGCCGCCACTGCGCGTCAACGGCGGCACCGGCAAATTTTTTCCACTTGAGTACCTGCCCTGAGACGACGAGCAAGAGTGCGCCAATGGCGGCGCGCTGGCTGGTGTCTGGATGTTCTTCGGAAAACGCGCGGCGCGCGGTCTCGCGCGTGAGGTTCATGAGCTGTTCGTAGCGCTCGCTCACCCACACGCAGGTGCTGTGATCGGCTTTGTTTTTTAGCTGCCCGGTTTTAAGTAACGCTTCGCGCGCGCTGCGACTTTGGTCTTCAAAATAGCGCAGCGCTTGCACCAGCGCACGTGTGGCATCGGCTGCTGAAAATCGGGCCACCGATTGTGCAAGCGCTTTGTGTTTAGCGGTGAGCTCATCGGGCGTGTCGGGCCGCGATGGGGCACCTCCTTTCCCGCCAAGCGGCGCGTCGATCACGGTGCGCTTCCACTGGCGGCGGCACGCAACAAAAGCGCGTGCAATGCGCGTTGCGCGGTATCGTCACGCCCCAGCAGCGCGGCGGCTGTCCACGCGGTGGGCGAGGCAAAGCTACCCGTTGTCACCTCACTCGATAAATAGCTAAAACTCAGACGCACGCGCTCTATCTGCGCGCACGCAGAATCGTTTGGGAACTGCTTGTGGAAAAGCGCAGCTAAGTCGGTAAATTCTGCGGCGTTGTCATCTTCCACCGCTTGACCCAGCAGGTATAGCCATAGCAGGCGCTGCTCGGGCTCTTCTTCGATCGCGAGGCGGGCTAACTCGGCCGCCGAACGCGGCAGGCCATCGTCGCGAAGTTGCTTTATCCAGCGCAAAATCTCGTCGGTCTTGCGTAAGGAAATGCGTGGCTCTGGCATCTGCAAAAAACGCGCTGTGATGTAGCGCACGCGCACCCGCAACAAGGGTAAATCGAGCGGCCACGGGGTGCCAAATGCGCTGAACTTGCGCTGCGGCGGACGAGCAGGAGTGTTGGGCGGTAGCGTCACTTAAATTGAGCGGGTCGGTATTCGAGTTTTGTGGCCAGATGAGCAAACAGGCGACGGTGCGGCTCACATTGTAGCTCGTCAGCGTGCGCCGAGGTATCCCGCGATTGCGGGGTGCAATCAAGGCGCAAATGCTGAAAAAAATCACACGCAACCCGCCAAACCCCAATCAGGGCGCGGCGTTTCAGCCAATCGCGGATGTGGCGTTTACGTGCAAAAACCGCCCTACTCCGCCGCCCACGCAAACGATTTTCCACCGCCGTAGCTCGATAGTGGCGCGGCACTCCCGCCTTTGGTGACCTTCACCGCGCAGTATTTCACCTCAGCAATTTTGCCGAATGGGTCGAGTGCTGAATTGGTGAGTACGTTGGCCGAGGCCTCGTAGAAGGCGAACGGGATGAAGATCGAGCCAATCGGCGAGCCTTCATCAGCACGCGCGATGAGCGCAACTTCGCCGCGACGTGAAGCCACCGTGACGGAGTCACCCGCGAGTACGCCTAAGGCGCGCATGTCGAGTGGGTTCATGCTCACCACGGCTTCTGGCTCCAGCGCATCGAGCACAGACGCGCGGCGGGTCATGGAGCCGGTGTGCCAATGCTCAAGCTGACGGCCAGTGATGAGGACGAATGGGTATTCGCCATTCGGGCGCTCATTGGCGGGGATGATATCGGCGGGCACAAATTTCGCGCGGCCACTTTGTGTGGGGAAATTTTCGATGAACACGACCGACTGGCCAGGATCATCGTCGCCCGCGCACGGGTAGGTCACGCAAGATTCGTCGTTGAGACGTGCCCATGAAATGCCGCCGATGGAGGCCATGGAGTTGTGCATTTCTTCCCATACCGCTTCCACGCCGCTCTCAGGGCCTTCATAGTTCCAATTTAGGCCGAGGCGGTTGGCGAGTTGCTGGATGATCCACAAATCTTGGCGTGCATCGCCGGGCATATCGAGCGCGCGACGGCCCATTTGCACCATGCGATCGGTATTGGTGACGGTGCCAGTTTTTTCCGGCCACGCGGAGGCAGGCAAGACCACATCGGCTAGGTACGCGGTTTCGGTTAAGAAAATATCTTGCACCACCAGCATATCGAGCTTGGCTAAGCCTGCACGTGCGTGGTTGGCATCCGGGTCGGACATGGCGGGGTTTTCGCCCATCACGTACATGCCGTTGATTTTTCCAGCGTAGGCGGCATCCATGATTTCAACCACGGTCAGGCCGGGCTTAGGATCAAGTTTGGTACCCCAGTATTTTTCAAAGCGGGCGTGCGCTTCGGGGTTATCGACACGTTTGTAATCGGGGAACATCATCGGAATCAAGCCCGCGTCTGATGCGCCCTGCACGTTGTTTTGCCCGCGCAGTGGGTGAAGACCAGCACCTGGCTTGCCGACTTGGCCGGTCATGAGGGTGAGTGCGATCAAGCAACGCGCGTTATCAGTGCCGTGTACGTGCTGCGAAATGCCCATACCCCAGAGGATGATGGAGGCCTTCGAGGTTGCGTAAGCGCGCGCGACTTCACGCAATGTTTCTGCGGGGATTCCGCAGAGCGGTGCCATTTTTTCGGGCGAAAAATCCTTCGCGTTTTCTTTGAGCGCTTCGTAATTACTGGTGCGGTTTTTGATGAAGTCTTCGTCCACCAAGCCTTCTTCGATGATGGTGTAGATCATCGCGTTTAACATCGCCACATCCATATCGGGCTTGAACTGCATGTAGCGCCA
>JAYVGG010000362.1:0-2647 GCA_043772475.1 Burkholderiales bacterium | reverse complement strand
GCATACCTGCAATCGAGCACATAGACGGTTGCCGTACCGTTGCTAGCCCCGCCACTGATACCCATGGCCTGAAGACCCCAGGATCGAGTTTGGCTCGGTTGCCACCAATAATAACCGTCGTTTGTATCGCTCCACATTGCGCTCGATTGCAGGTATGCATCCGGCGTAATTCGCGTAACGCGTTTGTCTTTGGCGAGCTGGTCAAGTTGTTTTTCAGTGAGGTAGGCCGTGAACGTCACGCCGATGAGGCTGGTGCTACTGAAAATTTCGACACCGCGCAGCTTGATCGCCTCGCCGATCAATTTGGCCGCATTGTCGTCGTGCCATTTTTTAAAGCTGTCTTTGTCGGTGAATTTCGCTGGCTTGCCGGTTTGGTCGTTCACGAGCTCGACGATGTAGCGCGTGCGCCCCTGGCTATCACGGATGCTGCCGGCAGCTTTGGTTGCTACGGCTGTACTTTTTTCTGGGGGTGTTGCTTGCAAGGGTGGTACCGAGTTGGCGGCGTTTTGGTCATCCGCGCGGCTAGATGCGGTGGCGAAAAGAAGCAAGATGGCTAGGCAGGCAGCGGTGAATGTGCGGGGGGGGGGGGCGATGAAGCAGGTGCGCATAAAATTCTCCTTGTTGATTATTGGTTAGAGCGTTATGTGCTACGCATTCTTAAGTTGCCAAATAACTTTACGCGCAGATAATTTGTTTTGCAACCTCCGGTTTGCGCGCGCTGCGAGTTCACATTTGAGGGCCGTGGAACATCATCCGCGCACTACGCCGTATACCGCTTGATGTCGCGGATTTGCGTTACGTGGCAAGCTGGCGACCAAAACTCTTGGGCAATCACCATTTACGAATCGTTCTGCATCTTCGCCGTCTGTCATGGAAAATAGTGTCGCCACAGGTATGGCGCGGCGCAAAATCTCGTCGGCCTGATTTCGGTGCGCGCCTTTGTACTAGCCCCAAGGCTTGCACCAAGTCGCTATGTCCGGTGTGGGATTTCGGTCATTTGCAAAACGTCGCGGGCGATTTACTTCATGGTGAAGAGTGAATGAAGCCCTTCGAGCCATCATACGTCCACCCCAACGCCCGCAGGCGAACGAGCTCAGCCCCGGAAGTCACAAACCGGTGTTCGCGGTCAGCACTTCGCTCGCCGTAAGCCTTACTGAGACGATAGAGCACAACGCTACCTTGCTCGCGCTCATCGAGCAGGAATCCTTCGTCTGCTACCCGCGCGTAGCCAATCGCGAGGATGAGTCGCTGCTCCATCGCGGAAGCAGAACAGAATGTATTGGTGCGCGGTGCGGGCGCGTAAAAGCAGGTGAACGGGCGCGAGCGTGCCGATTTCTGGCGATCTAGATAGCCAATAACGCCCATATTCACGTAGCCCTGTTCACGCACCAAGGCCTCGCGTCTTGATTCGCTCACTGTGTACGCGGAGTCTGTTTGCTGCGCGTGCCAAAGCCAGTAGAGCGGGACGCGCGTCGGCGCGCGCGGCTCCGTACCCCAAGCGGCCGCGCTTGCCCACAGGCCGCAGAGAAAAGCCAGGCTAAAACTTAATATCCGCACTTTGAAATAACCATGTGTTAACGAGGACTGCGAGCACGACGTACAGTGCGGTACCTGCCACCAGTAAGGGCATCATGTGGCCTTGCGGGCGTGTTTCAAACCACTGCGCTGCAAAAATGGAAAGCATCGCAAACCCCATGATGCCAAAGCGCGCCTCGGCGGCGACAAAAAACAACGCCGCGCAGCAAAGCGCCACAGTAAGAATCATGAACACGCTATCTGCCGTCAGTTTTCGTGCCCGCACGAGGTTGGCCGCACGCATCAGGCCAAGAAAAACGACGGCCGACGAAACCACCAGCCAGAACGTGAGCGGCCTTGCGCCACCCAAGCGCCAATACGGCTTTAATTGATCGTAGTGGAAACCGGCGTAGATGTGCGTGGAAGCCAACAGTGCACCACGCGCGGGGTGATCAACATAGTACCGGATTGTCTTCGCCTCTTCTGCATCCCCCGCAAAGGGAGAAAGGAAAAGTAGTCCTCGCCAGTGGCCTTCATCCTCAACGGTTGCATTTTTAAGGATGGTAATCCCCCAACTCACCTGCTGACCAATCAGACCAGTCGATGGGTAGGGATTAAAGGTCTTAAATTTCTTTTGCGCTACGTAGCTCTGTGGCCCAATCAGCGCAATGCCGACGACTGCCACTACCGCGAGCGTTGGTAGCCACCGCTTAGGCGTTCGAAGCTGCGGCCAAAGGACGTGCACGGCATACAACACCGCCGGCACGAGGAGCCACACAAACGAGGCACGAATGATGTACGCGAGCAGCGCCAAAGACAAGATGATGCCCGCGCGCTTTAAGGGATCGAGCCCCTTCGCGCCGAGCCAGACAAAGAGCGCGGGAAGGCAAAAAAACATCAGAATGCCCTCTTGGAGCGCGAAGGGCACATAGACGACGAGAAACGGATTCAGCAATGTCGCGGCGGCGAACAGGGTGAATGCACGCGCGTGGAGCGTGGCCGCGATGCGCGACATGGCAATGGTGGACACAACCCAAAACAAGAACGAAATCGCATAGGTGTAGCGTTCGACCTCGTTCCCGCCTAACCCCAAGGCTGCTGTGGTCTGCTGTAGGAGTGAAATGACAAATGG
>JAYVGG010000361.1:0-5466 GCA_043772475.1 Burkholderiales bacterium | reverse complement strand
CCGCGAGTAGCAATTTGGTCGCGAGTAGGGAGCCATATGAGGCGCCTAGGATTAGTACGTTGTAAGACTTAGCCATGCGTTCTCCAGATTAAAATTATTTTTTGACCCGCGCGCACGTACACACAGGCCAACCAATGAAGTGGAAATTTACCTGCACATTTTAATGCAGCGCCTCAGCAAGACCAACACCCAGTAGCGGCTGAAACAGGGTACTGCTTTATACCGGATGGCGTGCAGTAGCGTGGCACATCTGCCCAAACACCGCGTGGATATTGGCGTTTGGGCATATCCCATTCGTAAGTAACCTTCATAGGCGCGCCATCACGTCTGCCAAGGTGACCGCGCCGGGGAAGCTTTGCTCAAGCGAATACGCGAGCAAGATAGACACAACGAATGTGAACATGAACGACCAGTAGGTCGCGTTCATGGCACCGAGCACCCAACCGGAGGTCTCTGCACGTCCAAGCCCGCGAATGAGCCCCGCCACGAGGAAAAGCTCTAGCACGATTTCTGAGAAGACTAAGGCCGCGTTGGCCCAAATATATCCGCCGAAAAATAAAATCGGGGTCAGCCCGATGAGGACGATGAGGCAGCCCTCCGGCGCACCTGCGGAGCCGGTGATGAGATCCGATGGGCTTAACGATGGGCTTGGCGCGGGCGGCACATCGTCGCCGATAAGTTCATTTTGTTTCTGAAGCTTAAGATACTCGCGGATGCCTGAGTATTCAATCCACAGCCAAACACCCGCAAGAAACCCCGCATACGACCCCACGACGGCCAACGGGTAGCGCCACAACATACGCGTAAGGCCAAAATTAAGTAGCGCCACATCCGTAAGCCACCCGCAGACGATGGCGAAGAGGAGAATGAGCGAAACATGAAACCGCAAATAAAACCTAGCCGCGAGCGAGGTCTCTAGTTTGCGGCGGTAGATGTCGAGTTTTGGGCTCATGGCACCGTGGCGTGATGGTGGTCACGGATTCAACGCAATGTCTTCTAAGCACGCGCGCCCTTTGGCGGTGATCTCAAACTGCCCAGCGACCGCGAGCGCATTCACATAGCCTTTTCTACCCAAAAAATTACCGACCGCTTGATCGAGCGGCCCGCTCGCGGTCTCCCCCAATGCGCGCAGCCCCGCAAGACACTGATTGACGAACAGCGCCTCGGTGCCTTTTTCGGTTAATGCAAAGCTGCCATCTTTGCGTATCGACATGAATTTGATTCCAACCAACCGCTTGCTATTGCGCCCGATACAGGCGCTGGGCTTATCGGTTTTTTTCAATTCTTGCACTTGTTGCAGCGCATCGAATTCGTCGCGCGAGAGGTGGTGCGTGGTTGACATGGTGTGTTTTCAGTAAGTGGGGCAACGGTGTTTCAAATAGGGCACTAGGCCGGAAAACCAATAGGGGCGCGGCGTTTGAGGTGATACCTACACTGACCCTGCACCTGAGTTTACTCCAACACCAAGCACCCCATGGTGTGCGCCAGCTTGCCTGCGACAATGACGAGCGTGCTGCGCTCGTAGAATATGCGCGCTTGTTACGTCAAACCAAGTTGCGCCACAAATTGTCGAACCGAAATAATGCGACATGCGCCATGCGTTTTCAAACCCAACACGCCACGCCGATCACCAGAGACCAACACAGTAGCCGCGCCACCTTCGGCCATCGCGAGTAGGAAATTATCGAACGGGTCAGGAGAGCGATCCACCCGTGGGAGCGGTGCAATCACGAGCGCCATCCTGCGGAGCTGATTCACAAGCTCGCCCGCCAGCGCCGGGCGAATCAAGACCCGGACTGACTCTCGGCGCGTGACGGCGCGAATCTCGTCCGGCTGAATTTCGCAGGTCAATAATGAAAACGCACCTTGTCGCCACGCCGTGACCAGCCGGCCAGATTGAGACTCGGCATTCAACAACGCGCTAATCAGCACATTCGTATCGAGGACGACGCGCATTGTTTAGCGCACGCGCGCTTTAGCCGGTACCTTACGCGGCACTTTGCCTACTGGCGTTGCAGCTGCTTTTTTTGCCGGTTTAAACGCATCGTACGTCCCGTTGCTGAGGCCATCTTTGCGTACCTGTACTAGCGCCTCGTCGAGCAAACTTTGTACGTCTTTCGTAGCCACGTCAGCAAAACCCTCGCGCGCCTTGGCAAGCGTCTGATCAAACACCCGCCACCGCACCGCCTCCTCCACGAAAAGCGAAAGGTCACCCTTTTTAGCCCCACGCTGCGCGAGAAAACTCCGCACAGCGATATTGGTCTCGTCAGAGATGACGAGGTTCCAGCGGGTGGAGGGGGCAGCTTTGGTTAGAGTTGGCATGGTTTGGGTAGATGGGTGTTTGTGTGTTTATGCATTTTAAGCTAAAACATAACTCGACGCAGCATCGGAAAATGCACGCGGTACGCACGCCGTGCCAGCCCTAGCGTTTTCTATACGGCACCACAATTTTGCCCCGCCCGAGCATGGGAAAGTGCTTCGCATTCAACGTGACGAGTACACGACCCGTGGCGATTGCCGTCGCGGCGATCAAGGCATCACTAAGCCCAAGGCCGTTTGTTTTTCCCCAGTTTCTGCGTAGTAGCCCGCCTTCAGCAGCAATAGGGGGTGAGATGTCCACGATGACGAACGATTCGAGGAGCGAGGTTAGCGCGTCCAATTCGGCTCCATCGCGCACGCCCGCGTGCAATTCGGCAACGGTCATGGCGCTCACCGCGCAGTCGAGTGGCAGCGCGGCCATGAGCGTACGCGCAGCCGCGTGCCCGCGTAGGTGATCGATCAGCACATCTGAGTCGAGCAGGCAGGGCTTGCGTGTGGATGTGGCCTTAGTGCTTGGCATGGGAGAGCTTAGAAGCGGCGCTCTTCAGCGCGCAGTTGCTTCAAACTCGGCGCATCGTCATTTTTCGCCCATGCACCGAAGCTACTGCTTCGCATTGCCCGCTTCTCGAGTGGCGCTTGACGCAGCAAGTAAGCATCAAGCGCTTCACGGATCAATGCGCTCTGCGTTGTTCCGCGCGCGTGCGCGACGGCCGCGAGAGAGTCGCGGTGATTTTCGGTCAGGTAAATTTGTGCGCGCTGCATGGGTGTACCTAGCGATGGTGTATATGTGTGGTGTATGTTCGATCCTTGACATGTTTTTGTCAAGCGCTCAGGTTGACAGCCACGCTACTCCACCTCCACCATCGGCACGCGCGCGGCGACCCCACAAAACAACTCATAAGAGATCGTTCCCGCTGCTGCCGCGACTTCATCCGCGGGCAAACCTTCTCCCCATAGGCAAACCGGCGCACCCACTTTGGTATAGGGCTGATCGGTGAGATCAACCGCAAGCATATCCATCGACACGCGCCCTATCGTGCGTGTGCGTTTGCTGGAGACGATTACAGGCGTGCCGAAATCGTTCCCGCCGGGGGCGTGGCGCGGGTAGCCGTCGGCGTAGCCGCAGGCGACGATGCCGATACGCATTTTCTTTTTCGCCGTGTAGGTGGCGGCGTAGCCGACGCTCTCGCCGGCTTCGATGGTTTGGGTGGCGATGATTTCGCTTCGTAACGTCATCACCGGTTTCAGGCCGATCTCGGCGGCGCTACGATCAGCGAACGGCGATGAGCCGTAAAGCATGATGCCGGGGCGCACCCAATCGAGGTGGGTCTTCTGGAAACGCAATAACGAGGCTGAGTTTGCGACGCTTTGGGTGAATGGTTTTTTACTAAATTGCGGCGCGAATGTTTTGATGAGGGCGTTGAATCGTTTCATTTGGTCCGCCACGCCAGGCGGCCCATCGGCGGTGGCGAAGTGGGTCATCATGGTGACGGTGCCGACGTTTTTATGATTTGCCGCCGTCGTAACCGCATAGCCCTGGAGCGGGCCGGCAAGCCCCAAGCGATTCATGCCGGTATTAAATTTGAGGAAGACATCGAGCGGCTGCTTGATTTCGGCATCCGCAATCGCTTTCATTTGCTCGATATCGCGCACGACTGTGGTGAGCTGGTGGCGGGCGTAGATGGGGATTTCGTCGGCACCAAAAAAACCTTCGAGCATGAGGATGGGCGCGGTGATGCCTTGCTCGCGTAGCTTGATGGCACCATCAAGCTCTAGTGTCGCGAAGCCGTCGGCATCTTTCAATGCGCGGGTGACGCGGGCTAGGCCGTGGCCGTAGGCGTTGGCCTTCACTACCGCTAACACGCGTGAATTAGGCGCGAGGGATTTGGCCAGCGCGTAGTTGTGGCGGAGGGCAGAAAGTGAGATGTCGGCGCGAATCGGGCGCATGGTCGATGGCTGGAAACCTAATAGGGGCGAGGTGTTTGGGCATTTTTCTGCGCGCTGTGGAGCACTCGATTAATGCTGCCCATCGTAACCTTGGGCGGACCCAGCATAATTTTCGAAGCGCGTGTTCTGCCCAACGAATGTTAATTTCACGGTGCCAATCGGGCCGTTACGTTGTTTGCCGATGATGACTTCGGCGGAGCCTTTTTCGGCGGTGTCGGGGTTGTAGACTTCGTCGCGGTACACAAACAAAATCACGTCCGCGTCTTGCTCGATGGCACCCGATTCGCGTAGATCACTCATGACGGGGCGTTTGTTAGGGCGCTGTTCGAGTGAGCGGTTCAACTGTGAAAGCGCCATGACGGGCACTTTTAATTCTTTGGCGAGCGCTTTCAGTGAACGTGATATTTCCGAAATTTCGGTCGCGCGATTTTCGCTTGATGAGCTTGATGACATCAACTGCAAGTAGTCGACCACGATGAGCCCTAAGCCCTCGTACATGCGCCACATGCGGCGTGCGCGGGCGCGGAGCTCGAGCGCATTGAGCGCGGGGGTTTCGTCGATGTGAATCGGCGTGTCGTTTAATTTCGCCATCGCTTGATTGAGCCTGTCCCAATCACGCGCTTCGAGCCGCCCAGTACGAAGCCGCTGCTGATCGACTTTCGAGAGCGAGCTTAAAAAACGCCCCGCGATTTGCGTGCCACCCATCTCCATTGAGAAGATCAATACGGGTAAGCCCAAATTCACCGCCACGTGCTCGGCGATGTTGAGGCTAATGGCCGTCTTGCCCATCGACGGGCGGCCGGCGACGATGATGAGATCGCCATCTTGCATCCCCGATGTCATCTCATCGAGATCGACAAATCCGGTGGCTTTGCCGGTGACGGCAGTGGGGTTTTTGGAGAGATCATCAAGCCTAGTCATCACCTCGGAAAGCAAGGTGGACATGGAGTTAAAGCCCGCCCCACCCTTGCGCCCCATCTCGGCGATGTCGAAGACTTTTTTCTCGGCTTCGTCCAATAATTGACGCGCCTCGCGGCCGTTCGGCGAGTAGGAGTTGTCGGCGATTTCTTCACCCGCGCGCGCGAGGCGACGCATGATCGCGCGCTCACGCACGATCTCGGCGTAGAGACGGATGTTGGCGGCACTCGGCGTGCCTTCAGCCAAGCTATGCAGATACGCCATGCCGCCGATATTCTGCAA
>JAYVGG010000360.1:0-3547 GCA_043772475.1 Burkholderiales bacterium | reverse complement strand
GCGGCATGCGGCAAGTGATCGAATAGCGAGCCACCGGTTACGGCCCAGAGCGGCGTGGTTGCTGGCGCATCGGCGGCATCAATTTGCATCACCCAGCGCGCGGCATCGTTGACGATGAGTGTGAGGCCATCTTGCTTCAAGTGCGCGTTCAGCGTGGCGACAATCGCGTGGGCTTCCTCAAGCGTCGGCTCCAGCACATGCGAATCCATCAGTTGCACGTTATCGCGCGACACCGCCAAATGTACCGGATCGGCCCGAACCCAAGTATCCACGCCATGTTTGGCGGTGTCAGCCAGCGCGGTAAGGGCGGCGATGGGGGCGCTTTGTGTAAGTCCAAAATTATTTAACACCGCTACCTCAAGCGCGCGGCCCGCCGTGCGCGTGATGCGTGCGCGTGCGAGCAGCGCCTCCAACGCGGGTAGCGTAGGTAAATCTTGCGGCGCGATGAATTGCGCCGGCGGGAGGAGGTCGGGGGCTGTGAGGGTTAGGTGCATGATTCTGATTGCGCGTTTCACGGCGGTGCGCTGCGCGTTAAGTTTAGTTTTTGAGTGCGCTGATAAAGGCTTCGGCAGATACATCCGCCTGTTTAAGTATGCCCATTAGCGTCCCAATCTTGAGCTACCGATGGTCGGGAACGACGCAGCCCAAATTAGCGCGTCGGAGGACGACATGACTACCTCGCCTGCGTGCGACAGCAAATCCCAGCCGCTCCAGCGCGCGTATCGCTTCTGCGCCGGATATAACGGGAAGGCTAGGCACGCGCGACTATGTGGAAAGTCGTGAGTAGTGCGCGACCAGAAAAGGTCATTGGAAACTCATCTAGATAAATCTCTGTTGCTTCGCGCAAGTTGGCGAGCGCCTCTTCAACACTCTCGCCTTGAGATGTCGTCCCCGTTTCCGGGTTCAACGCGACAAAGCCACCTTCGGAAGCGGGGGCTAATACAGCAGACAGTTCCATGATCTTCCTTTCAAAGCCTGAAGCAGACCAGTTTAGCAGCTATCAAATCTAACGTGGAGTGAGACCGAACGCATTCACTCCACCTTGTGTCAAACTCCCGCTCATTCAAAACCCCCGGACACCCACTTGCAGCCTCTCTCCCTCTTCATCGGCCGCCGCTATCTGCGCGCCAAGCGCCGCAATAATTTTATTTCTTTCATCTCGCTCGTCTCCATGCTCGGCATTGCGTTAGGCATTGCGGCCTTGATCGTGGTGCTCTCGGTGATGAATGGTTTTCAAAAAGAAGTGCGGAGCAAGATTATTGGTGTCACCTCGCACGTCGAAGTCAACGGCTACGAGTCGGGCCTCTCGGACTGGGCAAACGTGATGGCGGCGAGCCTGAAGCACGCCGAGATTACCGGTGCCGCACCCTTTGTGAAGGGCCAGGGGATGCTCGCCGTGGGGCAGAGTAATCGCGGCGTATTTGTGCGCGGCATCGACCCGGCTACGGAGGGCAAAGTCGCCGAGCTCGGCCGCGATATGGTGCGCGGCAAGTTGGATGATTTACAGCCCGGCGAATACGGCATGATTTTGGGCACCGAGCTAGCACGGGCCTTGCAGGTGAAGCAGGGGGCGCGCGTGCAGCTCTTGGTGCCGCAGGGCAACGTAACGCCGGCCGGGGTGGTGCCACGGATGCGAAGCTTTACCGTCACCGGTATTTTTAGCTCTGGCCACTACGAATACGATATGAACTTAGCCCTCATTCACATCAAAGACGCGCAGGTTTTATTTAAGCTCGATGATCGCGTGAGCGGCATTCGCTTGAAAGCAAATGACTTGAATCGCGCACCGGCTATCGCCACTGAGCTTGCGCGCTCGCTGCGCTTTGAAGGCTACGTCACCGATTGGTCGGAGCAAAATCGCACTTACTTTCGCGCGGTGCAAATTGAGAAACGCATGATGTTTATTATTCTCACGCTCATCATCGCGGTAGCGGCGTTTAATCTGGTTTCTACACTCGTGATGGTAGTGACCGATAAACACCCCGATATTGCGATTCTCCGCACGCTCGGCGCATCGCCTGCCACCATCATGCGGATATTCATGGTGCAGGGTGCGGTGATTGGGCTCATCGGCACGCTGGCGGGCGTTGCCACCGGCGTGGTGTTGGCGCTCAATGTATCGGTGATTGTCTCGACCGTGGAGCGCTGGTTCGGCGTGCAGATGATGTCGCGTGAGCTTTATTTTTTGACCGAGCTACCGTCTGATTTGCATTGGGATGACGTGTGGTTTATTGCCACCATTGCCTGCGCGATGGCCTTTGTGGCGACACTTTACCCAAGCTGGCGCGCCTCGAAAGTAAACCCTGCCGAGGCACTGCGCTATGAGTAAGCTCGTGTTGCAATGCCATGCACTCACCAAGACCTTTAGCCAAGGTGCTG
Organism: Burkholderiales bacterium; assembly: GCA_043772475.1. Classification (GTDB taxonomy): domain Bacteria; phylum Pseudomonadota; class Gammaproteobacteria; order Burkholderiales; family Usitatibacteraceae; genus UKL13-2. The sequence goes on along the minus strand of JAYVGG010000360.1, from coordinate 1,168 downwards.
CCAAGGTGCCCGTGTTGCGCGGCATTAACCTCAGCGTGTCCGCAGGCGAGAGCCTCGCTATCGTCGGCGCATCCGGCTCTGGTAAATCTACTTTGCTGCACCTCTTGGGTGGGCTCGATAGCCCGACCAGCGGCGAAGTGATTTTGCAAGACGAGCGCATGGATAAACTTTCCGCCACCGCACAGGGCATATTGCGTAATCGCGCCTTAGGCTTTGTCTATCAATTCCATCACCTGCTACCCGAATTCAGCGCGCTCGAAAATGTAGCGCTCCCGTTAGCGATTCGCGGCCTGCCCACGGCGGAGGCCAAACGTGAAGCCGAAGCGCTGCTCGCCGATGTCGGCCTCGGTCATCGGCTTACCCACACGCCGGGCGAGCTCTCCGGCGGCGAGCGCCAGCGCGTGGCGGTTGCGCGCGCACTCGTCACCCGCCCCGCGTGCGTACTCGCCGACGAGCCCACCGGCAACCTAGATCGCGCCACGGCAGATCATGTGTTTGATTTGATTTTGAATCTGAATACCAAATACAACACCGCACTCGTCATGGTCACCCACGATCAAGCGTTAGCAAGGCGCATGGGGCGCGTGCTGCACATGCAGGATGGGGTGTTGGGGTAGCTCAAAGCCCAATGCTGGCGCGGGGTTTGGCGTAGTGGAACGTGCAAGTTCATGGCCCCGTCACCGAAATTTCCCGTCTTGTATTTGTGCGCGACTTCATCACGATCACCCCATTGCTGGTTGCCGCCATGACACCTCGCCCACCCTATCAGGAAACACGCGGCACTTAAATTGCGGGCTCCCTCTGGGGCTTACTCACGATTGTTATTAGCGGGCCGTTCTTAATCTGGTGGCGGTTTTTCGCCAAACGCGCAAGGGTAACTGATACCGGAGTTGAAATTCAATGCGTGCTCGCGGGGTGATTTCAAATTCCGATTGGCGTGAGATCGCTTGGATGAAACGAGTCTAGCCTGCATATTTCACGGGTCGGCCCCGCTCCAAGGCGAGCGTCCTAGCGGGAGAATTCTGTGACACTGAATCCATTTTGTACCTGCCTTTCACATTGGGCCTGCGGGCTCGATAGCGGGCCGCTGGACATGCGCTTTTCCGCTCTCTTCCCTCGGAATGTCTCGACATTCCTTCGCTCAGTCGAGCGAAAAATCACACGCCCA